>CAMPIF010000117.1 GCA_946886245.1 Ectopseudomonas composti
CCGGCCGCCGAGCGTTTCGCCGAGTCGGTCGAGGCGCTGAACTGGCAGGCGCCGCAGATCCCGCTGGTGCAGAACGTCAGTGCCGCCGTGGTGTGCGATCTGGCCACCCTGAAGGCTGATCTGCTGGCGCAGCTCTACAGCCCGGTACGCTGGGTCGAGTCGATGGTGCGGCTGTCAGAGCAGGGTGTGACCGATCTGGTCGAGTGCGGTCCTGGCAAGGTGCTGGGCGGCCTGAACAAGCGCTGTGTCAAAGGCATCAACACTTACAATCTGGATACCCCCGAAGCTTTCGCCGCCGCTCGCGCTGCGTTGGCTTGAGAAAGGAGAGCGAATATGAGTCTGCAAGGTAAGGTCGCGCGGGTCACCGGCGCCAGCCGTGGTATCGGTCAGGCAATCGCCCTGGAACTGGGTCGTCAGGGCGCCATCGTCATCGGCACTGCCACCAGCGCCTCGGGTGCCGAGCGCATCGCTGAAACCCTCAAGGCCAATGGCGTCGAAGGCGCCGGCCTGGTGCTCGACGTAAGCAATGACGAATCGGTTGCCACCACCCTTGAACATATTCAGCAACATCTTGGTCAGCCGCTGATCCTGGTCAACAACGCCGGCATCACCCGCGATAACCTGATGCTGCGGATGAAGGACGACGAATGGCATGATGTCATCAATACCAACCTGAACAGCCTCTACCGTCTGTCCAAGGCTGTGCTGCGTGGCATGACCAAGGCGCGTTTCGGGCGCATCATCAACATCGGCTCCGTGGTCGGTGCGATGGGCAATGCCGGTCAGGTCAACTACGCTGCAGCCAAGGCCGGTCTGGAAGGTTTCAGTCGCGCGCTGGCGCGTGAAGTGGGGTCGCGCGGTATCACGGTCAACTCGGTGGCTCCAGGTTTCATCGACACCGACATGACCCGTGAGCTGCCGGAAGGCCAGCGTGACGCGCTGCTGACGCAGATTCCGCTGGGCCGTCTGGGGCAGGCCGAAGAGATCGCCAAGGTAGTCGGTTTCCTGGCTTCCGATGGCGCAGGCTACGTCACTGGGGCTACTATTCCGGTGAACGGCGGTATGTACATGAGTTAAAAAGGGCGCCTCCGAATGCCCGGAGGCACTCGAATGTGACGCGAGCCATCAGAAAACTGTCATAGTGGCTGTCTAAAATCCGTTATAAAGCTGCAACAGGTTTATAGACAGATCGTTGAAGTGTTCCTGGGGGCTCCCCGGCATTCAGCTTGAAATGCTAAAAACCCTTTCTATACACTTGGCCGCTACCAGCTGCCTGGATTTGTCCAATAGGAGTGAAAACAAGGTATGAGCACCATCGAAGAACGCGTCAAGAAAATCGTTGCTGAGCAACTTGGCGTCAAGGAAGAGGAAGTCACCAACAGCGCTTCCTTCGTTGAAGACCTGGGTGCCGACTCTCTTGACACCGTTGAGCTGGTGATGGCTCTCGAGGAAGAATTCGAGACCGAGATCCCGGACGAGCAAGCTGAGAAAATCACCACCGTTCAGGAAGCCATCGACTACGTGACTGCCCACGCGCAATAAGTCATCGTCAGCTTTCTGATCGAGAAAAGCCGCACTGCCCTAATCAGGCGTGCGGTTTTTCTTTACGTGCAAGGCGCATGTGGCGCCTGAGTAGAACAAGAGGAGATTGCTGTGTCGCGTAGACGCGTCGTGGTTACCGGTATGGGCATGTTGTCGCCGCTGGGTAACGATGTGCCGAGCAGCTGGCAGGGCATTTTGGCCGGGCGCAGTGGCATCGGCCTGATCGAGCATATGGACCTGTCGGCCTACTCCACCCGTTTTGGCGGGTCGCTCAAGGGCTTCAATGTCGAGGAATATCTCTCTGCCAAGGAGGCGCGCAAGCTCGATCTGTTCATCCAGTACGGTCTCGCTGCCTGCTTCCAGGCCGTGCGTGATTCCGGCTTGGATATCACCGACGCCAATCGTGAGCGGATCGGTGTGGTCATGGGCTCCGGCATCGGCGGCCTGACCAATATCGAGAACAACTGCAAGTCGTTGCACGAGCAGGGGCCACGGCGTATTTCGCCGTTCTTCGTGCCGGGCTCGATCATCAACATGATTTCCGGCTTCCTGTCGATCCACCTGGGTCTGCAGGGGCCTAACTACGCCATCGCCACGGCCTGTACCACGGGTACTCACTGCATCGGCATGGCCGCACGCAACATCGCCTATGGCGAAGCTGACGTGATGGTCGCCGGCGGCGCCGAGATGGCAGCCTGCGGCCTGGGCATGGGCGGCTTCGGTGCGGCGCGCGCGCTGTCGACGCGCAACGACGATCCGACCAGGGCCAGCCGTCCGTGGGACAAGGGCCGTGATGGCTTCGTGTTGTCCGACGGCTCCGGCGCCCTGGTGCTGGAAGAACTGGAGCACGCCAAGGCGCGTGGTGCCACCATCCATGCCGAGCTGATCGGCTTCGGCATGAGCGGAGACGCCTTCCACATGACCTCACCACCCGAGGATGGCGCAGGTGCGGCGCGCTGCATGGCGGCTGCCCTGCGTGATGCCGGTATCAATGCCGATCAGGTGCAGTACATCAACGCCCATGGCACCTCGACCATGGCAGGCGATCTGGCCGAAGCCGCGGCAGTGAAGAGCGTGTTCGGTGAGCATGCCTACAAGCTGTCGGTCAGCTCGACCAAGTCGATGACCGGTCACCTGCTCGGTGCCGCAGGTGCGGTGGAGGCGATCTTCAGCATCCTGGCGATCCGTGATCAGGTGGCACCGCCGACCATCAACCTGGATGAGCCCGACGAAGGTAGCGACCTGGACTTCGTGCCGCACCAGGCCAAGGCCATGCCGATCGAAATCGCTCTGTCGAACTCCTTCGGTTTTGGCGGCACCAACGGCTCGTTGCTGTTCCGTCGGTTCAACGGCTGATGCTGAGCTGGGTCAACGGCGTGCCCGGCGAGCAGTTGTCGGTTCGCGACCGTGGCCTGGCTTACGGTGATGGTCTGTTCGAGACCATCACCGTGCGCGGCGGACGCATCCCGCTGCTGGCGCGGCATATGGCGCGCCTGGCCGATGGGTGTCGGCGTTTGTCCATTCCCCTCGATCTGCTTCTCATTGAGCAAGAGCTGCAGGCGTTCGCCGAGCAACTGGACGATGGCGTGGCCAAGCTGATCGTCACCCGTGGTGAAGGTCAGCGCGGCTACGCGCCGCCGCAGCCTTGCCAGCCGCTGCGGATCCTGCAGGCGGCGCCGTTGCCGCAGTACCCCGCCGAGCATGCCGAGCAGGGTGTTCGTCTCTTCCCTTGCGTGACGCGTCTGGCCGAGCAGCCCTTGCTGGCCGGGCTCAAGCATCTCAACCGCCTGGAGCAGGTGCTGGCGCGCGCCGAGTGGCAGGGCGCCGAGTGCGCCGAGGGGCTGATGCGCGACAGCAGTGGCCGGGTCATCGAGGGCGTGTACAGCAACCTGTTCCTGGTCGTCGACGGCGCGCTGGTCAGTGCGCAGCTGTCGCGCTGTGGCGTGGCCGGGGTGATGCGCGCGGAGATTCTGCAGCAGGCGCAGTGGCTCGGGCTGCCTGTCGAGTTACGCGATATTTCCTTCGACGAACTGCTGGGCGCCGACGAAGTCTTTCTCTGCAACAGCCTTTACGGCATCTGGCCTGTGCGGGCGCTGCAAGAGCGACACTGGTCGGTCGGGCCGCTCACCCGTAAACTGCAGGCCATCGTCTGCGACCTACTGAGTAAATAACTGGTGCTACGCAAAATCCTGGTGCTGCTTGAGTGCGGCGTGCTACTGGCTGCGCTGCTCGTCGTGGGTGCCGCCTGGCAGCAGCAGAGAGCGCTGGAACAGCCTCTGCAGCTGACTGAGGAAAGACTCCTGGAGGTGCCTTCCGGCGCCACGCCGAGCGGCCTGCTCAATCGCCTGGAGGCGGAAGGCGTGATCGACAACGCCTTCTGGCTGCGTCTGTACTGGCGCTTCAACCTGCGCGCTCCGGCCATGCACAGCGGCGAATACCGTCTGCTGCCGCAGCAAACTGCGCGAGACATGCTCGGCCTGTGGCAGCGCGGTGAGGTGGTGCAGTACAGCCTGACCCTGGTCGAGGGCTGGAACTTCCGCCAGGTCCGCGCGGCTCTGGGCCGCGAGGAGCGCCTGGAGCAGCGTCTGGCCGATCTCAGCGATACCCAGTTGATGGAGCGCCTGGGGCTGGCCGGGCAGAACCCGGAAGGGCGTTTCTTTCCCGATACCTATCGCTACGTAAGCGGCATGAGCGACGAGGACCTGCTCAAGCAGGCCAATGCTCGTCTTGAGAGCGTATTGGCAGAGGAGTGGCAGAAACGCGCCGAAGGCCTGCCTTATCGCGAGCCCTACGATGCGCTGATCATGGCCTCGATGATCGAGAAGGAAACCGGTGTACCCGAAGAGCGTGGCGAGATCGCTGGCGTGTTCGTCCGTCGCCTGCGCATCGGCATGCGCCTGCAGACCGACCCCACCGTCATCTACGGCATGGGCGAGCGCTACAACGGCCGCATCACTCGCGCCGACCTGCGTAGGCCAACGCCCTACAACACCTACACCATCGACGGCATGCCGCCGACGCCGATCGCCATGGTCGGCCGCGAGGCGATTCACGCGGCGCTCAACCCGCTCGATGGCACCACCCTGTATTTCGTCGCGCGAGGCGACGGCAGCCACGTGTTCTCCAACACCCTGGCCGAGCACAACCGCGCGGTGCGCGAATACCAGCTCAAGCGTCGCGCCGACTACCGCTCCAGCCCCGCGCCACGCGCGGCGGCCGAAACCGAATAAGGGCAATCCGTGACCGGTCTGTTTATCACCCTGGAAGGCCCGGAAGGCGCCGGCAAGAGCACCAATCGCGAATACCTGGCCGAGCGCCTGCGCGAGCAGGGCGTCGATGTGCTGCTGACGCGTGAGCCCGGCGGCACGCCGCTGGCCGAGCGTATCCGCGAATTGCTGCTCGATTCGAGCGATGAGCCGATGGCTGCCGATGCCGAGTTGCTGCTGGTATTCGCTGCCCGTGCCCAGCACTTGCAGCAGGTCATTCGCCCGGCTCTGGCCAGGGGCTGCGTCGTGTTGTGCGACCGTTTCACCGATGCCACCTACGCCTACCAGGGCGGTGGTCGCGGTCTTTCCATCGAGCGCATCGCGCAGCTGGAACAGTTCGTCCAGGGCGAGCTGCGCCCGGACCTGACCCTGATCTTCGATCTGCCCATCGAGATCGGTCTGGCTCGCGCAGCGGCTCGCGGTCGTCTGGATCGTTTCGAGCAGGAAGGCCGTGGCTTCTTCGAAGCGGTACGCCAGGCCTATCTGCAGCGCTCTGCGCAGGCGCCGCAACGCTATCGCGTGCTGGATGCCGGACAGACCCTGGCCCAGGTGCAGGCCGATATTGACGCCTTGCTGCCGAGTCTGCTGGAGGCCTGCCGTGGCTGAGGTCTATCCCTGGCAACAAGCGCTCTGGCAGCATCTGGCCGGCCGCAGCCAGCATGCTCATGCCTATCTGCTGCATGGCCCGGCCGGTATCGGCAAGCGTGCGCTGGCCGAGCGCCTGATGGCGCGCCTGCTGTGCCAGAGCCCGAATGGGTTGGACGCCTGTCGCACCTGCAAGTCCTGTCATCTGTTGGCCGCTGGCACTCATCCGGACAACTACGTGCTGGAGCCCGAAGAAGCGGACAAACCGATAAAGGTCGATCAGGTGCGTGAGCTGGTCGACTTCGTGGTGCAGACCGCCCAACTTGGTGGGCGCAAGGTGGTGCTGCTGGAGCCGGCCGAGGCGATGAACCTCAACGCCGCCAACGCGCTGCTCAAGAGCCTGGAAGAGCCCTCCGGCAATACCGTGCTGCTGCTCATCAGTCACCAGCCCAGTCGTCTGCTGGCGACCATCAAGAGTCGCTGCGTGCAGCAGGCCTGTCCATTGCCGAGCGAGGCGATGAGCCTGGCCTGGCTGGCCCAGGCACTGCCTGAACTGGGCGACGATGAACGTGTCGATTTGCTGACTCTGGCAGCGGGTTCGCCACTGGAGGCTGCGCGCTTGCAGGCACAGGGCGTGCGCGAGCAGCGTGCCCAGGCCGTGGAAGGTGTGAAGAAGCTGCTCAAGCAGCAGGTCTCCCCGAGCCAACTGGCGGAAAGCTGGAATTCACTGCCGCTGAATCTGCTGTTCGACTGGTTTTGCGACTGGGCGCAACTGATGTTGCGCTACCAACTGACCAGGGACGAGGAAGGCCTGGGCCAGGCCGATATGCGCAAGGTGGTGCAGTACCTGGCGGACAAGAGCGCGCAGGCCAAGGTATTGGCGATTCAGCAATGGCTGCTCGCGCAAAGGCAGAAGGTGATGGGCAAAGCCAACCTCAATCGTGTACTGCTGCTGGAAGCCCTGCTGGTGCAGTGGGCCGCCTTGCCAGGGCAGGATCGCGGCTGATCAGCGCGGCGAGCGGATTCGGCAGGGCGTCACATTCTGCTGGTTGCCTGCCACCCGGTTGTTTGCGCATGGGCATGAACAAGCCCTAGAATCAGCCATTAAGCAATAAACGCCAGGAATGCGCTGATGAGCCTGCCACCCAATCTGGGTCCCCGTAACGGAATTCTGTCCCTGACCATCAAGGACAAGTCCGTGCTCTACGCGGCCTACATGCCTTTCATCAAGAACGGCGGTCTCTTCATACCCACCAACAAGAGCTACAAGCTCGGTGACGAAGTGTTCATGCTGCTCAACCTGATGGACGAGCCGGAGAAGATTCCGGTGGCCGGCAAGGTGGTGTGGATCACCCCTAAAGGCGCTCAGGGCAACCGTGCCGCCGGTGTCGGCGTGCAGTTCAACGACGGCGATAACACCGCCCGCAACAAGATCGAAACCTACCTCGCTGGCGCGCTGAAGTCCGACCGCCCGACCCACACCATGTAACCCACTGGCCGCGAGCTGACCATCCTCGCGGCGGAATCTCTCAGCGTCGAGGCACCTGCCGCTTTCGATTACAATTCGTGCTTTCCCTTTGCTCGAGTTTTCCCGCTGTGCTGATCGATTCCCATTGCCACCTTGATCGTCTCGACCTCGCTGCCCATGGCGGCTCGCTGGATGCTGCCCTGGATGCCGCTCGCGCCGCTGGCGTGGGCCATTTCCTGTGCATAGGTGTCAGCGCCGACAACGCCGCCACGGTCAAGGGCCTGGCCGAGCGTTATGACGATGTCGATTGCTCGGTGGGCGTGCATCCACTGGATCTGGAACCAGGCGCAGAACCCGCACTGGACTGGCTGCTCGGCGAGCTGGCTCACCCGAAGGTGGTGGCCATCGGTGAAACCGGCCTGGATTATCACTACGAGCCGGAATCCGCTGCGCTGCAGCAGGCCTCCTTCCGTCTGCATCTGGAGGCGGCGCGCATCACGGGTAAGCCGGTAATCGTGCATACCCGCGAGGCCCGCGCCGACACCCTGGCGCTGTTGCGCGAAGCGGCGCTGCCGCAGGCCGGCGTGCTGCACTGCTTCACCGAAGACTGGGAGATGGCCAAGGCCGCGCTGGACATCGGTTTCTATATTTCCCTGTCCGGCATCGTCACCTTCCGCAATGCCGAGGCGCTGCGCGATGTGGCGCGCCAGGTGCCGGTGGACCGTCTGCTGGTGGAAACCGACTCGCCCTACCTGGCGCCGGTACCGCATCGTGGCAAGCCCAACCTGCCGCAATACGTGCGTGAAGTGGCCGAATACCTGGCGGTGCTGCGTGGCGTCAGCTACGAGACCTTGGCCGAGCAGACCTCGAGCAACTTCAAGCGCCTGTTCCCGCTGGCTGGCGTGGCCTGAAACCATGATGATGTAGCCTGGATGCAATCCGAGGCTGTCGGTAGATATTCCCCGGATTGCATCCGGGCTACGGTCCGCACTTCTGAGCCCGTAGGGTGCGCCGCGCGCACCAGGCGATGTACGACGTTGCAGCCATGGCAGGCTACGCCGCACCCAGATCCAGCGAAGCAATCAGCAACCGTGACAGGCGGCTAACCCACGGGAACGGCGATCTGCTGAGCAAAAAAAACCCGGATTCTGGGGGATGAATCCGGGTCAAGACCATTAGGAGTAAATCAAGGTACGCGGTCCACGGTACCTTGGCTGGCGGGGCACTTGGGGGGAGATGCCGCACACCAGTAAGTTTCAGTATTAGCCATGATCAGCGAGCGTCCAGGCCCAGGTCTGAGTTTCTTAAACGGATTTGGAATACCACGGACGCTGCTGAGTCCTCACCCTTTTGCGAACTGGGTTAGCAGGCTGCAAATGAGCCGCCCGAGCTTGTTTTAACGCGGCAGGGCCGACGCGCAGCAGGCCGTGCGCAGATTCTCACCCTTTTGCCAGCCGGGTTAGCAGACCCAGAGTCTCTTCGATCACCTGCTCGCCGGTGTAGAAATGCGGCGACAGGCGTACTCCAGGCCCGCGCTGCACGCAGATCACCTGGTCCTCGCGCAGGCGTTGGTACAGCGCCGGGCTGTCCCAGCCTGCCAGGCTGAAGTTGAGGATGCCGGCGCGGCGCGCCGGGGCGAGCGGGCTATGCATTACCGCACCAGGTAGTGCGCGAATACCCTCATCCAGGCGCTGCACGCGGTCTTCCAGGCGTGTACCGACCCGCTCCATGCCCACTTCTTCGAGCAACGACAAACTTGCCTCCAGGGCGAAGGCGCCGAGCATGTTCGGGCTGCCGCATTCGAAGCGCCGCGCACTGCGGGCCGGTTGCCAGTCCGTGCGGGTGTAATCGCCGGCATGCTCCAGCATGTGCCAGCCGTACTCGTGCAGTTTCAGCTGATCGCGTACCGCACTGCGGCAATAGAACACCCCCAGGCCTTCCGGGCCGAGCATCCACTTGTGGCCGTCGGCCATGGCGAAGTCGCAATCGTAGGCCTGGACATCGAAGGGCAGGGCGCCCAGTTGCTGGATGGCATCGATGCAGAACAGCACGCCATGCTGGCGGCAGCCCTGGCCGAGGCGCGGCAGATCCAGGCGCAGGCCGCTGGCGAACTGCACGGCGCTGACCGACAACAGGCGGGTTCGCGGGGTGAAGGCGGCGAGCAGTGCCGCCTCCGGGTCATCGCCCTTGAGACTGACTTCGATCACTTCCACGCCCTGCGCCGCCAGTGCCAGCCAGACGATACGGTTGGAGGGGAATTCCTCGTCACTGATGATCACCTGGTCGCCGGCTCGCCAGTCCAGTCCGAAGGCCACGAAGGACAGTGCCTCGGACGTATTCTTGACCAGTGCGATATCACCGGTGCTTGGTGCGTTCATCAGGCGCACAAGGCGTTCGCGCAGGCTACGCTCCAGTTTCAGCCAGTCGGGATAGTCACGCGCACCGCTGGCCACGTTCGTTTCCGAGAACCGCCGCACCGCTTCAGCACTGCGTTTTGGCCAGGGGGCGACTGCCGCATGATTCAGATAGCGCAGTCCATTTTCCAGGGGGAACTCATCATGAAACACGTACATGGTCGGATGATCCGTGCAATTTGGCCGCATTTGGGCATAATAGGCGGCTTCGATTTTTGACCCCGTAGTCCCTTTATGCAGAAAGAACCCCGTAAGGTCCGCGAATTCCGTCGCCGCGAGCAAGAAATTCTCGATACCGCGCTGAAACTCTTCCTCGAACAAGGAGAAGACAGCGTGACCGTCGAGATGATCGCTGATGCGGTCGGTATCGGCAAAGGCACTATCTACAAGCACTTCAAGTCCAAGGCGGAGATCTACCTGCGCCTGATGCTCGACTACGAGCGCGATCTCAACGAGCTGCTGCATTCGGCCGACGTGGATCGTGACAAGGAAGCGCTGTCGCGTGCCTACTTTGAATTCCGCATGCGCGATCCGCAGCGCTATCGCCTGTTCGACCGCCTGGAAGAGAAGGTGGTCAAGGGCAATCAGGTGCCGGAAATGGTCGAGCAGCTGCACAAGATCCGTGCGTCCAACTTCGAGCGTCTGACCCAGCTGATCAAGGGGCGCATCGCCGAGGGCAAGCTGGAAGACGTGCCGCCGTACTTCCACTACTGCGCCGCCTGGGCCCTGGTGCATGGCGCCGTGGCCCTGTACCACTCGCCGTTCTGGAGCAATGTGCTCGAGGATCAGGAAGGCTTCTTCCAGTTCCTCATGGACATCGGCGTGCGCATGGGCAACAAGCGCAAGCGCGACGCCTGATGCCTGGCAGGTCGGCCACGGGACTGTGCCGTGGCCG
>CAMPIF010000118.1 GCA_946886245.1 Ectopseudomonas composti
CGGTTTTCCGCGGCCATGCGCTCGGCGGCCTCGTCGGCGCGCCAGGGGTGGGCGGCGTAACCGATGCGGCGCAGTTCGGCAAGCAGCTTGCTCAGGGCGATCTGGCTGTCCTGCCAGCGTACCTGCAGGCGGTGGTTGGACAGGTTCAGGTGCGCTTCGGCCACGCCTGGCACGCCGCGCAGGTGCTTCTCGATCAGCCAGCCGCAGGCGGCGCAGCTGATGCCTTCGATCAGCAACTGGGTTTCGCTCAGTTCGCCCTCGTGCTGGACGAAGGGCTGCTGCACATCGCTGCGGTCATACAGCGCCAGTTCGTCCGGCAGGGCGGCGGGCAGTGCCTGTGGGTTGGCCGCGTTCTCGCTGCGATGGCTGTAGTAATGCTCCAGTCCACCGGCGACGATGGCTTCGGCCACGGCCTGGCAGCCGGGGCAGCACATTTCACGGGTCTGGCCGAGCACGTCGGCGCGGAACTGGCTGCCGGCGGGAACCGGCAGGCCACAGTGATAGCAGGGAATAGGGGCGGGCATTGGCTGGGTCAGTAGGAGGGGTTGTCACCGATCATGATGGTCTGGCCGCTGGCGATGTTCTCTTCCTCGAACAGACGCCAGTTCTGGCTACCTTCCTGGCCGAGCAGCTCGACGAAGCGACGACCGCTGACCTCGTCGACCATCTGTCCACGGTACTGCCCGTCAGCCGCCGGTTGCAGGATCACGCGGCGGTCGCGTTCCGGCTGGGTCGGCGAGATCAGGTTGAGCACGATCTGCTGCGGCTTGCTGTTGCCCTCCAGCGACAGGGTGGCGACGCCAGTGGTGTTGTCCAGCACCAGCTCGCCATGCAGTTGCAGGCGCTCGGCCAATTTTTCGCGCTCCAGCGACTGGTTGATGCCCTTGCCGACATCGTAGTAGTCGTCGGAGATCAGCCCTGGCGGGTTCTTGGTGGCGATGGTGAGCAGGGTCAGGCCCTGCACCACCGAGTAGCCCAGCAGGAACAGGATGAACCAGGGCCAGAACTGCTTGTACCAGGGTTTGACTGGCGATGGGGTTTGCTCGGTCATGCGTTTTCCGTTGTCAGCGGACGCTTGGGCCAATGAAGCGGCTGTCGGCGTCGTTCTTGATACTGGGGTCATCCGCGGATTGTACGTGGAAGACGATATTGTTGGCGCTCGACGGCAGCTTCTCCGGTGCGATGGACAGCTCGACCGGGAAGGAATACACCTCGCCAGCCAGGGCCCGCACTTCGCGCTTGCCTTCGTAGACCAGGCCGTCGAGGCCGTCGGCGCTGATCACATAGGTCATGTCGCGCTGCGCCTTGTTCATGATCTTCAGGGTATAGACGTTCTCGATATGGCCGCGCTCGTTCTCACGGAACAGCACACGGTCCTTGAGCACATCCAGTTCCACCAGCGGGCGATTGGCCACGGCCCAGGCGAACAGGCCGATCATGGCGACCAGCGCGACAGCGTACCCGATCAGGCGCGGACGCAGCAGGTGGGTCTTGCGCCCGGACAGGTTGTGTTCAGTGGTGTAGCTGATCAGCCCCTTGGGGTAGTTCATCTTGTCCATGATGTCGTCGCAGGCGTCGATGCAGGCGGCGCAGCCAATGCACTCGATCTGCAGGCCATCGCGAATGTCGATGCCGGTGGGACAGACCTGTACGCACATCTTGCAATCGATGCAGTCGCCGAGGCCCTGGGCCTTGTAGTCGGCGTCCTTCTTGCGCGGGCCGCGTGATTCGCCACGACGCGGGTCGTAGGAGACGATCAGGGTGTCCTGGTCGAACATCACGCTCTGGAAGCGTGCGTAGGGACACATGTAGATGCACACCTGCTCGCGCAGGTAACCGGCGTTGCCGTAGGTGGCGAGGGTGAAGAAACCGATCCAGAAATAGGCCCAGCCGCTGGCTTCACCGGTGAAGATCTCGATGACCAGTTCGCGAATCGGCGTGAAGTAGCCGACGAAGGTGATCGCGGTCAGTAGCGATACGCCCATCCAGATGCCGTGCTTGGCCGCCTTGCGTCCCAGTTTCTTGCCGCTCAGGGGTTGCTTGTCCAGCTTCATGCGCTGGTTGCGGTCACCTTCGGTGACTTTTTCCGCCCACATGAATACCCAGGTGAACACGCTCTGCGGACAGGTGTAACCGCACCAGACGCGACCGGCGAACACGGTGATGAAGAACAGGCCGAAGGCGCAGATGATCAGCAGCCAGGACAGCAGCATGAAGTCCTGTGGCCAGTAGCTGGCGCCGAAGATGTGGAATTTGCGCTCAGGCAGATTCCACCACACGGCCTGGCGGCCGTTCCAACTCAGCCAGACGGTGCCGAAGAACAGCAGGAACAGCAGGGCCCCGCCAGCCAGTCGCAGATTGCGAAACAGGCCAGTGAACGCGCGGGTGTAGATCTTCTCGCGGCTGGCGTAGAGGTCGACGCTGGCGTTCTGGGCAGAAGGAGGGGTGACGTCCTGGACGGGAATCTGTTCGCTCATCAATGCATACCAAAGCGGTTGGTTGGTAGCCCGGGCCGATACGTGCCGGTCAGGGTCAATTCACGGTAGCTGTATGGTACGCCTGAAAGACAACGCCCGGGTGCGACCAGCGGTCGCGACCCGGGCGTTCATTGACCCTTGTCAAAGGAGTCGTCTGTGCTTACTGCTCTTGTGCCTTGTGCGACAGGCTGTACACGTAGGCAGCCAGCAGGTGCACCTTGTCATTGCCGAGGAATTCTTCCTGGGCTGGCATGTTGCCGTGGCGACCGTAGCGGATGGTCTGCTGCAGTTGTGCGTAGCTGCTGCCATAGATGAACGCTGCCGGATTGGTCAGGTTCGGCGCGCCCATGGCTGCGGTACCCTTGCCGTCTGCGCCATGGCAGGCGAAGCAGGTACCGGCGAAGACCTTCTGGCCTGCTTCGATATCGGCTTCCACGCCTTCCGGCAGTTCGCGGCCAGCCAGTTCGGTGAGGACGTAGGCGGCGACGTTGCGTACGCCATCTTCGCCGATCATCGGGCCTTGAGCCGGCATCGCACCCTGGCGACCCTTTAGAAGGGTGGTCTTGATGGTTTCCGGTTCGCCGCCCCAGCGCCATTCGTTGTCGGTCAGGTTGGGGAAGCCGTAGCTGCCCTTGGCGTCGGAACCGTGGCACACGGAGCAGTTGGAGGCGAACAGGCGGCCACCCATTTTCAGGGCTTGCGCGTCCTTGGCCACTTCCTCGATCGGCATGGCAGCGTACTTGGCGAACAGCGGGCCGTATTGCTCATCGGCGCGCGCCATTTCCTTTTCCCACTGGTGTACACCGGTCCAGCCGGCGTGACGCATGGAGCCGTCAGCGATCTGCACGCCAGAGGCGAAAGGCGTTTCCTTTTCGCTGTCGACGTAGTCGTAGCCAGGCAGCAGGCCCTTGAAGTTACCCAGGCCTGGGTACAGGGCCAGGTAGCCGAGGGCGAAGATGATGGTGGCGACGAACAGCATGAACCACCACTTCGGCAGCGGGTTGTCATACTCCTCGATGCCGTCGAAGCTGTGGCCGACGGTTTCTTCGGTGGTTTCCTGGCGCTGGCCCTTGCGGGTGCCGAAGATCAGCCAGGTCAGGGCGAAGATGGTGCCCAGAGACAGAATGGTTACGTACCAACTCCAGAACGTGGTCATTGGTTATTGCTCCTGGAAGAGTCTTGATCGCGCTTGGACTCGGGCTTGGACTCGTCGGCGAAGGGCAGGTTGGCTGCTTCGTCGAAGCTCGATTTGCGCTTGCTGCTGTAGGCCCAGAGCACCACGCCGATGAAGGCGATGAAGACCACCGCCGTGCCGATGCCGCGAATCATCCCGATGTCCATAGCGTCTTACCGTTTGTTCTTGATGGAAGTGCCGAGAACCTGCAGGTACGCGATCAGCGCGTCCATCTCGGTATTGCCTTTCACGGCATCGCGAGCACCGGCGATATCTTCGTCGGTGTAGGGGATGCCGAAGCCACGCATGACTTCCATCTTCTTGGCGGTGTCGTGACCGTCGAGCTTGTTCTCCACCAGCCAGGGGTAGGCGGGCATTTTCGACTCGGGCACGACGTTGCGCGGGTTGTACAGGTGGGCGCGATGCCACTCGTCCGAGTAGCGAGCGCCGACGCGGGCCAGGTCCGGACCGGTACGCTTGGAACCCCACAGGAAGGGGTGGTCCCAGACGCTTTCGCCGGCCACGGAGTAGTGGCCGTAACGCTCGGTTTCGGCACGGAACGGACGGATCATCTGCGAGTGGCAACCGACGCAACCTTCACGGATGTAGATATCGCGACCTTCCAGCTGCATCGCGGTGTAGGGCTTGAGGCCTTCCACCGGCTCATTGGTGACGTCCTGGAAGAACAGCGGGACGATCTGGGTCAGGCCACCGATGCTGACGGCAATCACCATCAGCAGCGCCATCAGGCCGATATTCTTCTCGATGATTTCGTGTTTCATCAGTGTGCTACTCCGGCAGGAATCTGTGCGGCCGCGTCATATTCAGACGCCTTGGCGGCACGCACGGTGCGGAAAGTGTTGTAGGCCATCAACAGCATGCCGGTGACGAAGAAAGCGCCGCCGATCATACGTACCAGGTAGCCGGGGTGGCTGGCTTCCAGGGCTTCGACGAAGGAATAGGTGAGGGTGCCGTCTTCGTTGACCGCACGCCACATCAGACCCTGGGTGATGCCGTTGACCCACATCGAGGCGATGTAGAGCACGGTGCCGATGGTGGCGAGCCAGAAGTGCGCGTTGATCAGGCCGACGCTGTGCATCTGCTGACGACCATAGACTTTCGGGATCAGGTGATAGAGCGAGCCGATGGAGATCATCGCCACCCAGCCGAGTGCGCCGGCATGTACGTGACCAATGGTCCAGTCGGTGTAGTGGGACAGGGCGTTGACGGTCTTGATCGCCATCATCGGACCTTCGAAGGTCGACATGCCGTAGAACGCCAGGGAAACCACCAGGAAGCGCAGGATCGGGTCGGTGCGCAGCTTATGCCAGGCGCCGGACAGGCTCATCATGCCGTTGATCATGCCGCCCCAGCTCGGTGCCAGCAGGATGACCGACATGGCCATGCCCAGAGACTGTGCCCAGTCCGGCAGCGCGGTGTAGTGCAGGTGGTGCGGACCGGCCCAGATGTACAGGGTGATCAGTGCCCAGAAGTGCACGATGGACAGGCGATAGGAGTAGATCGGACGCTCGGCCTGCTTGGGTACGAAGTAGTACATCATGCCCAGGAAGCCGGTGGTCAGGAAGAAGCCCACGGCGTTGTGGCCGTACCACCACTGGATCATCGCGTCGGTCGCGCCGGCATAGGCCGAGTACGACTTGAACAGGCTCACCGGCATGGCGGCGCTGTTGACGATGTGCAGCATCGCGGTCACGAGGATGAACGCACCGAAGAACCAGTTGCCCACATAGATGTGCTTGGTCTTGCGCTTGACGATGGTGCCGAAGAACACCAGCAGGTAGGTGATCCAGACAATGCCCAGAAGGATGTCGATCGGCCACTCGAGCTCGGCGTATTCCTTGGTGCTGGTGTAGCCCATCGGCAGGGTGATCACCGCCAGAACGATGACCGCTTGCCAGCCCCAGAAGGTGAAGGCAGCCAGGCCGTCGGAGATCAGGCGCGTCTGACAGGTGCGCTGGACCACGTAATACGAGGTCGCAAACAGTGCGCATCCGCCAAAGGCGAAGATCACCGCGTTGGTGTGCAGTGGGCGCAGACGGCCGAAGCTGGTCCACGGCAGGTTTAGGTTGAGTTCCGGCCACACGAGTTGTGCGGCGATGAACACGCCTAGACCCATGCCAATGACCCCCCAGATCACCGTCATAATGGCGAACTGGCGGACCACCTTATAGTTATAAGCAGTCTGACTGATTGCTGTGCTCATGCTAGGGGTTCCACGGTTAATGGAGTTTTATGGGGCAAAAATCGGCGGCAAGTATGTAGAAAGCAGGTAGCCATTGCAACGTAACGTGCCGACGCGAATAGGGTTTCAGGGCCTTCCGCGAGCCGTTCACAACGGCCTCGGAAATGGCTCTGGCAGCTTTTTGCGCAACCAGTTTGCGCAGCGCTAAGAAAGGATCGCCTTAGAGTTGTGGCAAATGGCGACTGAAAGGCATCTTAGCCCAGATCAAGGAAATTGCAGGGCTATTGGTCGGCGGGTGCGACACTGGGTCGCACAGGTATAGAGGAGGGGCCGGCGGCCGCGACAGGGCCGCCGGTAAAGCGGGGTTACTTGTTCTCGCTCTGGCTCAGCTTGAGCACGTAGGCGGCCAGCAGGTGCGCCTTGTCATTGCCGAGGAAGTCACCCTGGGCCGGCATGTTGCCGCTGCGACCATAGCGAATGGTCTGCTGCAGTTGGGCGAAGCTGCTGCCGTAGATGAAAGCGCTGGGCTGAGTCAGGTCCGGCGCCCCCATCACGGCCATGCCGGTGCCGGCCTGGGTGTGACAGGCGGAGCAGAGCGTGGCGAAGATCTGCTTGCCGGCGGCGACGTCGGCCTGCGCACCTTCCGGCAGTTCGCGACCGCCCAGCTCGGTGAGGACGTAGGCAGCGACATTACGTACGCCATCCTCGCCGATCATCGGTCCTTGTGCGGGCATCACGCCCACGCGGCCATTCAGGATCGTGGTCTTGATGGTCTCCGGCTCGCCGCCCCAGCGCCAGCTCTTGTCCGCCAGGTTGGGGAAGCCATAGCTACCCTTGGCGTCGGAGCCATGGCAGACCGAGCAGTTGGAGGCGAACAGGCGTCCACCCATCTTCAGTGCACGCTCGTCCTTGGCCACTTCCTCGATGGGCATGGCGGCGTACTTGGCGAAGATCGGGCCGTACAGCTCGTCGGCACGGGCCATTTCCTTTTCCCACTGGTGCACGCCGGTCCAGCCAGCGTGACGCATGGAACCGTCAGCGATCTGCACACCAGCAGCGAAAGGTGTTTGTTTTTCGCTGTCGACGTAATCGTAGCCCGGCAGCAAGCCTTTCCAGTTGCCCAGGCCCGGATACAGGGCCAGATACGCGATGCCGAATATCAGCGTGCCGACGAAGAGTATGAACCACCATTTCGGTAGCGGGTTGTCATACTCTTCGATGCCGTCGAAGGCGTGTCCCATGGTCTGATCGGTCGGATTCTTGTGCACTTCGCTCTTGCGAGTGGCGAAGATCAGCCAGAACAGTGCGATCATCGTGCCGATGGTCAGGACAGTGATGTACAAGCTCCAGAAGGTGGTCATGCTTCAATCCTCGATACGTCGGGCTTGTGGTCATCGGCGAAGGGCAGGTTGGCTGCCTCGCCGAAGTCTTTGCGGCGCTTGCCGCTATAGGCCCAGAGGGTCACTGCAGTGAAGGAAGCCAGCACCAGAATGGTTCCGATGCCACGTAGGGTGCCGATATCGATTAGCTCGAACATGGCGCCTACCTCTTGTTCTTCACTGCGGTGCCAAGCACCTGCAGGTAGGCGACCAGAGCATCCATCTCGCTCTTGCCCTTGACCGCGTCGCTGGCAGCGGCGATGTCTTCTTCGCTATAGGGCACGCCAAGCATGCGCAAGGCGCTCATCTTCTTGGCGGTGTCCTTGCCATCGAGGTTTTGCTCCACCAGCCAGGGGTAGGCGGGCATGATCGACTCGGGCACGACGTTGCGCGGGTTGTACAGGTGGGCGCGATGCCACTCGTCCGAGTAGCGAGCGCCGACGCGGGCCAGGTCCGGACCGGTACGCTTGGAACCCCACAGGAAGGGGTGGTCCCAGACGCTTTCACCGGCGACGGAGTAATGGCCGTAGCGCTCGGTCTCGGCGCGGAACGGACGGATCATCTGCGAGTGGCAGCCGACGCAGCCTTCGCGGATGTAAATGTCGCGGCCTTCCAGCTGCAGCGCGGTGTAGGGCTTGAGGCCGGCGACCGGCTCGTTGGTGACGTCCTGGAAGAACAGCGGGACGATCTGGGTCAGGCCGCCGATGCTGACCGCCAGGATCATCATCAGGGCCATCAGGCCGATGTTCTTCTCGAGAATCTCGTGTTTCATCAGTGGGCTCCTTCTACCGAGAACTGCGCAGCGGCTTCCATTTCGACGGATTTCGCGCTACGCACGGTCTGCCAGACGTTCCAGGCCATGATCAGCATGCCGGTAAAGAAGATGAAGCCGCCGATCAGGCGTACGACGAAACCGGGGTGACTGGCTTCGAGCGCTTCGACGAAGGAGTAGGTCAGGGTGCCGTCCTCGTTGACTGCGCGCCACATCAGGCCCTGAGTGATGCCGTTGACCCACAGCGAGGCGATGTACAGCACGGTGCCGATGGTGCTCAGCCAGAAGTGCACGTTGATCAGGCCGATACTGTGCATCTGCTCGCGACCGAACACTTTCGGGATCAGGTGATACAGCGCGCCAATGGACACCATGGCTACCCAGCCAAGCGCACCTGCGTGCACGTGACCGATGGTCCAGTCGGTGTAGTGGGAGAGGGCGTTGACCGTCTTGATCGACATCATCGGACCTTCGAAGGTGCTCATGCCGTAGAAGGCCAGGGAGACCACCAGAAAGCGCAGGATCGGGTCGGTACGCAGTTTGTGCCAGGCGCCGGAGAGGGTCATCATGCCGTTGATCATGCCGCCCCAGCTGGGTGCCAGGAGGATCAGCGACATCACCATGCCCAGGCTCTGTGCCCAGTCAGGCAGCGCGGTGTAGTGCAGGTGGTGCGGGCCGGCCCAGATGTATACGGCAATCAGTGCCCAGAAATGGACGATGGACAGGCGATAGGAATAGACCGGACGACCGGCCTGCTTGGGCACGAAGTAGTACATCATGCCCAGGAAGCCTGCAGTCAGGAAGAAGCCCACTGCGTTATGGCCATACCACCACTGCACCATGGCATCGGTTGCGCCGGAATACAGGGAGTAGGACTTGGTCAGGGTGACCGGAACCTCCAGGTTGTTGACGATGTGCAGGATGGCCACGGTAAGAATGAAACCACCGAAGAACCAGTTGCCTACGTAGATGTGGCTGACATTGCGCTTCATGATCGTGCCGAAGAACACGATGGCGTAGGCGACCCAGACGATGGTGATCAGGATATCGATCGGCCATTCCAGCTCGGCATATTCCTTGGAGCTGGTCCAGCCCATGGGGAGGCTGATGGCAGCGAGCAGGATCACCAGTTGCCAGCCCCAGAAGGTGAAGGCAGCGAGTTTGGGTGCGAACAGCGTGGTCTGACAGGTGCGCTGTACCGAGTAAAAGCTGGTGGCGAACAGGGCGCATCCGCCGAAGGCGAAAATTACCGCATTGGTGTGCAGGGGGCGGAGCCGGCCGAAGCTGGTCCAGGGCAGGTTGAAGTTCAGTTCGGGCCACGCCAGCTGAGCGGCAATGAGTACGCCGACCAACATGCCGACGATCCCCCAAACCACCGTCATAATGGCGAACTGGCGAACCACCTTGTAGTTGTAGGCGGAACGGGTTGTTGTGTTCATGTCTGGGCTTCCATCCACGGTTATGGCAGAGCGGCCGATAACCGTGGTGGCCGCAGGCATGAGCAAGCCACGGACACCACGGATATCGACGCGAGGCAAGCATGAGCAAAGGGGCATCTGGGTTTATTGACGCTGATCAATGTGAGCAGGGACTGCCCTGGCTGTGGGACGAACCGCCGCAGGCTGCACTGGGCACCTTGATCCTTGCCCATGGTGCGGGTGCGCCGATGGACAGCTCATTCATGCAGACCCTGGCTCAGGGGCTGGCTGCACATGGCGTGCGCGTGGTGCGTTTCGAGTTCGCCTACATGGCCCAGCGGCGGGCGGACGGGCGCAAGCGCCCGCCCAATCCGCAGGCGCAACTGCTGCAACAATGGCGTGAGGTGCATGCGCAGGTGCGCCAACGGATCGCAGGGCCACTGGCCGTCGGCGGCAAATCCATGGGCGGGCGCATGGCCAGCCTGCTGGCTGACGAGTTGGGCGCCTCGGCGCTCGTTTGCCTCGGCTATCCTTTCTATGCCGCCGGCAAGCCGGAAAAACCGCGAGTCGCCCATCTCGCCGAGCTGCGCACGCCAACGCTGATCATCCAGGGGGAACGCGATGCATTGGGGAATCGGGATGGCGGTGCGGGTGTCGAGCTTTCA
>CAMPIF010000119.1 GCA_946886245.1 Ectopseudomonas composti
CCTTTTATTTTTATGGCGAGCACGAGGAGCGCGACGGTAAACACGCTCCGTTGGTTTCCACGGCAGGATCGCTGCTGTGAATTTGCCTAAATCATGACCGGAGGGTTCCGCTTTTTTCTTTCTATTTTCGAGTAGCGAAGGCGATACTCCGCATGATCCTTCCAACAATCACAATAAATTGGAAACAATCATGCAGGACAAGCTCAGCCCCATCGACCGCCGGATTCTCCGCCTGCTGCAGCACGATGCCGACCTCTCTGCCGCAGAGGTCGCCGAGAAAGTCGAGCTGTCGCAGTCGCCCTGCTGGCGACGCATTCATCGCATGCAGGAAGAAGGGCTGATCGAACGCAAGGTCGCCCTGCTCAATCACAAGCGCCTGGGCTTCGGCATCACGGTGTTCGTCGACATCAAGCTGTCGGCCCACGGTCGCGGCAATCTGGATGAGTTCGAGCAGGCCGTGGTCGGCTACCCGCAGGTGCTGGAGTGCTACAGCATGGCCGGCGGCTCGGACTACCTGCTCAAGGTCGTGGCCAAGGACATCGCCGATTACGAGCGCTTCCTGCGCGACCACCTGCTGCAACGCCCGCACGTGCACGAAGCGCACTCGCACATCGCCATGAGCGAGGTCAAACGCACCACCGAGCTGCCGCTGGATTGAACCCCGTAAGCCTAAATGCGTTACCTATGTCTCCCGACACCCGTTACCTATGTCCCCCGGCTGAACACCGTGCGCACCGAAATACCGGTGCGGCCCTCATTGGTGCGCATGGCGCACCCTACGAAGGCCTTCCGTGCCAAACATTACGCCTTATCTGATCGGCATCAGGCCATGCGCCTGCCCTTGCGCGCCCGCATTGCGGCCATCAGCGATGGGCCGAGCGCGGTGAGCGCCGAGCCCAGCACCACCACCACGGCGCCTGCGTAGGCGATCCAGTTGACCTGCTCGGGCAGCACGTGGTCCGGCCACCAGGTCGAGGCCAGGGCCACGGAGACGAAGGTCACCAGCGGCGTCAGCGCCAGGGTCGCGCTGACCCGCGAAGCCTCCCAATGCGCCAGTGCCTCGGCAAAGGCGCCATAGGCGACCAGGGTGTTCAGGCAACAGGCCAGCAGCAACCAGCCCTGCAGCGGGCTCAACGCCAGTGCCTGCATTGGCTGCGCCCAGGGCGTCAGCAGCAGCGCGCACGCCAGGTAGATGACCATCATCACCTGCACCGAATTCCACTTGGTCAGCAGCTGTTTCTGTGCCAGGCCGTAGAAGGTCCAGACGAAGGCAGCCGCCAGCACGGTGAGCACGCCGGTGGTATAGGCGGTCAGCGAGGTCAACAGCTCACCCAGGCGCTGATTGAAGAACAGGCCGAAGCCCAGCAGCATGACCATCAGGCCAACCGCCTGGCCCAGGCTGAAGCGCTCGCGAAAGACGAACAGGCTGCTGATCAGCAGCAGTATCGGCGCCACCTGGATCACCAGTTGCGTGGTCCCGGGGCTGAGCAGGTTGAGCCCGACCAGATACAGCACGTAGTTGGCCGTCAGCCCGCCGATGGCCAGTGCCAGCAGCCAACCACCCTTGCGTCCCAGCGGCCGAAAACGCGGTAACCGGCGACTCGCAGCGAGATAGGCAAGTAGCAGAGAACCAGCCACGGCCAGGCGATACCAGGTGACCGTCACCGGGTCCATCACCTGCAGAACTTCTTTCAACTTGATGGGCAGGATGCCCCAGAGCACGGAAGTGATCAGGGCGAGCAGCAGGCCGTACATCCAACGGCCGGAAGAAATGTGCATGGCAACCTCTGGCAGGCGGCCAACAGAGCATGTCGACCGCAGCAGAGCATTCTAGGAGAGGCATACACACCTACACAGCAACAGTTCAGCCCGGTTGCCGAGCGAAACTGTACTGCTCAGCATCCGCAGGACGCCAGCCGACCGGCGCCAATAATCCATAAAAATCGCTAAAATCCGCTAACAGGAGGCCAAAATCTACCATCTGTCGTTTTGCCAAGCACGCCGTATTGGCCACAGTAGACTCAGGATTATCCAGAACCTGCAGATGGAGTTCTCGCCATGTTCGGCCAACGCGATATCGACCCCCAACCGGGCACGCATTACCGCAGCTCACGCCTGAGCGCCGTCAACGGCCAATACTTCTTCGCCACTCGCGAAGGCACGCTGGAAGGCCCCTTCATCTCCCGCCATGACGCCGAGCAGAGCATCACGCGCTATATCGAGCGCATGTCGATGGCCGACAAGCTGCTACGCCACAGCAGCGAGCACATCGACCATCTGCAGCGCCGCGAAGCGATCAAGCACAATCAGGAGCTCTGAGCGCTCGCCCCTTACAGATGCGCCAGGCCCAAATCCCCCCGATGCGCTGCGAGATGCGGCAACACCGCGGCCAGCAAAGGCTCCTTGAAGGCATCCTGAAAGCGATGCGCCAGGCCCGGAATCAACTTGAGCTCCGCGCCCTTGATATGCGCCGCCACGTGCACGCCATGCATCACCGGCAGTAACGGATCGGCCGTACCGTGCACCACCAGCGTCGGCACTGTCAGACGATTGAGTAGCTCGACCCGACTCGACTCGGCAAGAATCGCCAGCAACTGACGCTGTACGCCTTCGGGATTGAAGGCGCGGTCATAAGCCTGCTCGGCCTGATGCAGGAGCAAGGCACGGTCATCGTGTACCGCAGGGCTGCCGAGCGCCGCGAGCAAGTCGGCCTGCTGCTGCAACGCCGCTTCGCGACTCCCCGCCTCACGCCTCGCCAGCAGCGACACCAGCGCATCGCTGGGTGCAGGCAATCCCTGAGCACTCGAACTGGTCATCACCAGCGTCAGGCTGAGAACGCGCTGCGGCGCCAGATCGGCCAGGTGCTGGGCGATCATGCCGCCCATGCTCGCGCCCAGCACATGGAAGTTGTCGACGCCCAGGCGATCCATCAAGCCCAGGGCATCGCCCGCCATGTCGCGCAGGTGATAAGGCGCGCCGAGCGACAGACCCAGGCGATAGCGCAGCACCTCGTAAGGCAGGTTGATGCTCGGCGCCAGCCGCCGCCAGGTGCTCAGCCCCACGTCACGATTGTCGAAGCGCACGACGCGAAAACCCTGCTGACACAGGCGCTCGACCACCTCGTCAGGCCAGTGGATCAACTGTCCGCCCAGCCCCATCACCAGCAGCAGAGCCGGATCGCGCTCGCTGCCGATGCTTTGATAAGCCAGGCGCACTTCACCGACATCCGCATAACGGGTCGGCTCGGACAGGTCGCAACGATTGGCCGCAAAAGACGGCAGGCCACAAAGCAACGCGGCCAGGAAAATTAATGCACGCATGGAAACACCAGAAACGCAGAACCCCATTGAAACGCGAGTCTGATGAAAGTCGTTCGATGGCGCTGCCACACATGCATGACAGTTTGATGAAGGAGGACGAACGGTTGCTCTGCAGGTGACCAGAAGCCCAGCCCAGAGCGTCGCGAACGCCCCTCCTGGTTAACCGCGGGAGGGGGTTCAACCGCGACTGGCGGGAATCAGGCCAGCTCGGCGCGCAACTGCCTGGCTGCGGCCACCATGTTCACCAGCGCGGCCTCGGTTTCCGGCCAGGCGCGGGTTTTCAGGCCGCAATCGGGGTTGACCCACAGGCGTTCGAGCGGGATACGCCGCGCCGCCTTGCGCAACAGCCCCGCCATCTCGGCGCTGTCGGGAACACGTGGCGAGTGGATGTCGTAGACGCCCGGGCCGATCTCGTTGGGGTAGGCGAACGTCTCGAAGGCCTCCAGCAACTCCATGTCCGAACGCGAGGTTTCGATGGTGATCACGTCGGCATCCATCGCCGCGATGGACTCGATCACATCGTTGAACTCGCTGTAGCACATGTGGGTGTGGATCTGCGTTTCGTCACGCACGCCGCTGGCGGTCAGGCGGAAGGCCTCGGTGGCCCAGTCCAGGTAGTGCTGCCAGGCGGCCTGGCGCAGCGGCAGCCCTTCGCGGAACGCGGCTTCGTCGATCTGGATGATCTTGATGCCGGCCGCTTCCAGGTCCGCCACCTCGTCACGAATCGCCAGCGCCAGTTGCCTGGCCTGCACTTCACGGGAAACATCCTCGCGCGGGAACGACCACATCAGCATGGTCACCGGGCCGGTCAGCATGCCCTTCATCACCTTGTCGGTCAGGCCCTGCGCGTAGGTGATCCACTCCACGGTCATGGCCTTGGGCCGACTGAGGTCACCGACGATCACCGCCGGTTTGACGCAGCGTGAGCCGTAGCTCTGCACCCAGCCGAAGCGGGTGAAGGCGTAGCCGTCGAGTTGCTCGGCGAAGTACTCGACCATGTCGTTGCGCTCGGCCTCGCCATGCACCAGCACGTCCAGGCCCAGGCGTTCCTGCACCTGCACCGCATGGCGAATTTCGCTGTGCATGGCCTCGGTGTATTCGGCCGCACTGAGCTTGCCCTGCCTGAACGATTGCCGCGCCAGGCGAATCGCCGAGGTCTGCGGGAATGAGCCGATCGTGGTGGTCGGCAGCAACGGCAATTGCAGGCACTCACGCTGCTGCTCGATGCGCTCGGCGAATGGCGACTGGCGCTGGGCATGACGCGGACGGGTCGCTGCCAGGCGCGCCTGCACCTCGGGTTTGTGGATACGTTTTGAAGCTGCACGAGCCGCCTGCACTGCGCGGCTCGCTTGCAAGGCGGCTTGCACAGAGGCATCTTCCGGCGCCTCCAGGGCCTTACCGAGCAACGCGACCTCCTGGCATTTCTGCACGGCGAAGGCCAGCCAGCCTTTCAGCTCGGCATCGAGTTTGTCTTCGCGCGTCAGATCCACCGGGCTGTGCAGCAGCGAGCAGGATGGCGCCACCCACAGCCGCTCGCCCAGGCGTTCGTGAGCGTGACGCAGCAGCTCGAGCACCTTCTGCAGATCGCAACGCCAGACGTTGCGCCCATTGACCACGCCCAGCGACAGCACTTTATAGGCGGGCAGGCGGTCGAGGATGGTCGGATACTGCTCCGGCGCACGCACCAGGTCGATATGCAGGCCGTCCACCGGCAGGTTGGCGGCCAGGCCCAAGTTATCTTCCAGGCCGCCGAAATAGGTAGCGATCAGCTTCTTGCAGGGTTCGCGCTGGATCAGGTTGTAGGCGCGCTCGAAGGCGTTCTTCCACGCCTGCGGAAGATCGAGCACCAGAATCGGCTCGTCGATCTGCACCCACTCCACGCCCTGCGCGGCCAGGCGCTGGAAGATCTCGCCATAGACCGGCAGCAGGCTTTCAAGCAACTCAAGCGTGTCAAAGTCGCCCCCCTTGGCCTTGCCCAGCCACAGATAAGTCAGCGGACCGATCAGCACGGGCTTGACGCTGTGCCCGAGGGCATGCGCTTCATCCACTTCCTCGAACAACTGCTCCCAGCTCAGGGCGAACTGCTGGTCCGCACTGAATTCCGGCACCAGGTAGTGGTAGTTGGTATCGAACCACTTGGTCATTTCCTGGGCGTGGGCACCCCCACAGCAAGTGCCACTGTTCTTGTTTGCAACGGCCCCACGGGCCATGGCGAACAGGGTATCCAGCGTCGGCTTGCCATCGGCCGGGCGAAAACGCTCGGGAATCACACCGAAGGCCAGGGAATGACCGAGCACCTGGTCGTACCAGGCGAAGTCGCCTACCGCCAGCAGGTCGATGCCCGCATCCTTCTGCAGTTGCCAGTGTTCGGCGCGCAGGCGCTGGCCAACGGTGCGCAGGCCGGCTTCGTCCAACTCACCTTTCCAGTGGGCTTCGAGGGCTTTTTTCAGTTCGCGGTCGCGGCCAATACGCGGGAAACCGAGGGAATGGGACAGGGCCATGTCGTGACGCTCCAGAATCAATCGAGATGGCGCCATTCTCGGCACCGACAACGAATGAGACAAACTCAAGATTTTCGCCTTGATCTATAGATTTACTCATGTAGTCTGCATGAACCATTTTCATCCAGTTCTGGCATTGGATGAGTGAAACCTTCGCAGAGACCCGCCATGCTCGAGCTACGCCACCTGAAAACCCTGCACGCCCTGCGCGAAACCGACAGCCTGGTGGAGGCCGCCGAGCGCCTGCACCTGACCCAGTCGGCGCTGTCGCACCAGTTCAAGGAACTGGAAGAACGCCTCGGCCTGCAGCTGTTCGTGCGCAAGACCAAGCCGGTGCGCTTCACCAGCGCCGGCCTGCGCCTGCTGCAACTGGCCGATGCCGCCCTGCCCCTGCTGCGCGGCGCCGAACGCGATCTGGCGCGCCTGGCCGGTGGCACCGCCGGTCGTCTGCACATGGCCATCGAATGCCACAGCTGCTTCCAGTGGCTGATGCCGACCATCGACCAGTTCCGCGATGCCTGGCCGGAGGTGGAGCTGGACCTGGCCTCGGGCTTCTCCTTCGCCCCGCTGCCCGCCCTGGCCCGAGGCGATCTGGACCTGGTGGTGACCTCGGACCCCATCGAGCTGGCCGGTATCACCTATGTGCCGCTGTTCACCTACGAGGCCATGCTGGCTGTCGCCAACCAGCACCGTCTGGCGCACAAGGCCTGCATCCAGCCACAGGATCTGGCCACGGAAACCCTGATCACCTACCCGGTGGAACGCGACCGCCTGGACATCTTCACGCGCTTTCTCGAGCCCAACGATATCGAGCCGGCCCAGGTGCGCACCTCCGAGCTGACGGTGATGATGATGCAGCTGGTCGCCAGCGGTCGTGGCGTGTGCGGCCTGCCCAACTGGGCGCTGCACGAGTACAGCTCGCGCGGTTACGTCAGCGCCAAGCGCCTGGGCGAAAAAGGGCTGTTCGCCACGCTCTACGCGGCGATCCGCACCGACATGCTCGACGCGCCGTTCATGCGTGACTTCCTGCTCACCGCCAAGGACACCTCCTTCGCCAGCCTCGAAGGCGTCAGCGTGGCGCGCTGACGGCCGCACGCAGGGTGCGCCGTGCGCACCAACAATCCACCGCCGCCGGCCCTGGTGCGCACGGCGCACCCTACGACTACATCTCCAGTCGCCAACGCCAGGGCGAACGCCCGTCCACGCCAATTGACTTGTTACAACTCCCGTCTTGCTGCGTCGTGACCAACAGTCATAGCATGACCACCGGTCACGAAACCCGGAACCGTCATGCGCTACCAGGATCAACTCTTCCAGCAGCGGGAAAACGCCCTGCTGCAATCCGCTCGCCAGCTGTTTCAGGAGCAATCCTGGGATCGCGTCACCATCGCCGAGGTGGCCCGTCACGCCGGCATTGGCAAGGGCACGGTGTACAAGCACTTCTCCAGCAAAGAGGCGCTCTACGCGCGCCTGGTGCTGGACTGCTCGCGCCAGCATCTGAGCGAACTGCGTGAGACCGCGAACCAGGCTCCGCCTCGCGAAGCCATGCGCCGTGTGATTCGCCGCGCCTTCGAACAACTGCTGGCCGACCCACTGCAAGCCCAGCTCTGCCTGCTGTGCGACCGCCCCGCCTTCCAGGAACGCCTGGACGCGCCCTACCGTGAGCAGTTCCTCGAGCTGGAAGGTCAGTACATGGCCCTGTTCAACCAACTGCTGCAGGGCAGCTTCGGCGAACTGACACTCTCCCCCACGGATTGCCAGCACCTGCTCTGGGGCGTGGAGGCTTGCGTCAATGGCGTGATGGCACGCATCGCCTCCGGCGGCTTCGCCCATTGGGCCGAACCCATCGAGCTGGACGCCTATTTCCAGCGCGTCACCGATTTCATCATTGCCGGCCTGCAAGGCCAGGCCGCCGCGCTGCACGCAGCGCCTGCACTCAGCGAGTAACCCCACATGTTCGCCCAACTCAGCAAGCGTCCCTGGATCATCGCCATCGTCATCGCAGTCCTGCTGCTGGCCTGGCTGTTCAGCGGCGAGCGTTTCGTCGCTCGCGACGAGGTCGAGCCCGACCAACCCGTCACCAGCAACGAGCTGGCGCGCGTCGAAATTCAATGGCTGCAAGCCCAACTCATGCAGCGCGAGCATGTGGTGCAGGGGCAGGTCGAAGCCTGGCGCCGAGTGGAACTGCGCGCCCAGGTCAGTGGCAGCGTGCAGAACCTGGATCAGGACAAGGGCAGCCGCGTCGCAGCCGATCAATTGCTGCTGAGCATCTCGCCAGACGACCGCCCGGCCCAGGTCGCACGCAGCGAGGCCGATGTGCGCCAGCGTCAGAGCGACGTCAGCGCCGCCAAGCGTCTGCGCGAACGCAGCCTGGTCTCGGCCAACGAGCTGATGCGCCTGGAAAGCGAGCTGGCCAAGGCCCGCGCCGAACTCGACAGTGCCCGTCTGCAACTGCGCAACACCAAGATCAAGGCGCCGTTTGCCGGCATCTATGACCAGCGCATGGTCGAGCTGGGCGATTTCGTCCAGCCCGGCCAGAGCCTGCTGACCCTGGTGGATATCGACCGCCTCAAGGTCAGCGCACAGATTGCCCAGCAGCAGGTCACCCAGCTGGAACTGGGCCAACCGGTAAAAGTGGAACTGCTCGATGGCCGCACACTGCAAGGCGAACTGCACTTTATCGCCGCAGCTGCCGACCCCGGCTCGCGCAGTTTCCGCATCGAGGTCAAGGTGGACAACCCGGACAGCCTGCGCCTGGCCGGCGCCAGCGCCACCCTGCACATCCAGACCGGCGAAGCCATGGCCCATCGCCTGTCCCCTGCCCTGCTCAGCCTCGATGAGAGCGGCCGCCACGGCGTCAAGTGGGTCAACGAGGCGCAGCGCGTGGAGTTCACCCCGGTGCAACTGATCAGCGTCGACAACCAGGGTGCCTGGGTCAGCGGCCTGCCGCCGAAGGTGGCGTTGATCACCCTCGGCCAGGGCTTCGTCCAGCCCGGCCAGCAGGTCCGCACGCAACTCGCGGCCGAGGGCAGTTGAGATGCACGCACTGATCGCTGCCGCACTCGACCGTAGCCGCACCACCATCCTGATCCTGCTGTTCCTGCTCGGCGGCGGGCTGGTGGCCTACATCGCCATGCCCAAGGAATCCAACCCGGACGTGGTCATTCCCATCATCTACGTTTCGGTGACCCTCGAAGGCATCAGCCCGGAAGACGGCGAACGCCTGCTGGTACGCCCCCTGGAGCAGGAGTTGCGCAGCCTCGAGGGCGTCAAGGAAATGCGCTCGGTGTCCAGCGAAGGGCACGCCTCGGTGACCCTGGAGTTCGACGCCGGCTTCGACGCCAAGGTGGCGCTGGCCGACGTGCGCGAGAAGGTCGATACCGCGCGCAGCAAGCTGCCTGAAGAGGCCGACGAGCCGACCGTCAACGAAGTCAACGTGGCACTGTTCCCGGTGCTGTCGGTGGGCCTGTCCGGGCCGATTGCCGAGACCGAGCTGGTGTACATCGCCCGGCGCCTGAAGGAGAACATCGAAGGCATCGCCGAAGTGCTGTCGGTGGAGATCGGCGGCGACCGCGAGGACCTGCTGGAAATCGTCGTCGACCCGCAGGTGCTCGACAGCTACGGCATCGACTATAACGAGCTGTTCAACCTGGTCAGCCGCAACAACCGCCTGGTCGCCGCCGGCAGCCTGGATACCGGCGCAGGCCGCATGAGCATGAAGGTGCCCGGCGTCATCGAAGACCTCGAAGACGTGATGCGCATGCCGATCAAGGTGGTCGGTGACAGCGTGGTCACCTTCGCCGACGTCGCCACCATCCGCCGCACCTTCAAGGACCCCACCGGCTTCGCCCGCATCAACGGCCAGCCGGCCATCGTGCTGGAAGTGGCCAAGCGCAGCGGCGCCAACATCATCGAGACCATCGACCAGGTCAAGGCGCTGATGGAGCAGGCCAAACCCCTGCTGCCGCCGGGCGTTGAAGTCAGCTACATCATGGATCAGTCGCAGGAAGTGCAGAGCATGCTCGGCGACCTGCTCAACAACGTGCTCACCGCCATCGTCCTGGTGCTGATCCTGGTGGTGGCGAGCATGGGCATGCGTTCGGCGCTGCTGGTCGGCCTGA
>CAMPIF010000120.1 GCA_946886245.1 Ectopseudomonas composti
CCCTGCAGGTAGTAACCCTGAATGAAGTTGACCCCGGCCTGCCACAGCGGGGCCCGGAAGCTGGCACTTTCGCCGAAGGGCACGAAGGTCAGCTTGGCCTGGGCATGCAAGCTGCTGAGCAGGGTTTTCAGCGCTTCCTGGTTCTCTGCATTGCTCAGATCCTGGGAGAACGAGCCATCGACTTTGACGAAGTCCACTTGCAGGTGCTTGAGCGTGTTGAACGGGTTCAGCGCGCAGCCGAACTGACTCAAGGCCACCTTGCAATGCAGTTCCGCCAGGCCCTGGGTCAGCGCCTTGGCCTGCTTCAGGTAGGCAATGGCGTCCGGCTCGCTGAACTGGAACACCAGCGAGTCCGATGGCAGGCGTGCGGCCTTGAGTGCCACGCTGAGCCAGGGCAGCAGCGTCTGGTCCTGCAGGCTGGCGCTGGACAGGTGTACGAACAGGCGCGTGTTATGGCCTCTGGAGCGGTGGTCTGCCAGCAGCTTGATCGAGTTGAGGATCACCCAGCGGTCGATCTTCTCGCCGAGGCCGGCATCCTTGGCGGCGGCGAGGAACTCCAGCGGCGGCACCTCCGTACCCTGAGGGTTGAGCAGGCGCAGCAGCACTTCGTAGTGTTCGTGGGCATCGCCACGCAGGCTGATGATCGGCTGGAACAGCAGCCGGAAGCTGTTGTTCTCCAGCGCCTGTTGCACCATCGCCAGCAGGCTGCCGCGGTTGGCCGCTGCGGCGAGCTCATCGGCCGGGTTGAACACTTTGATGGCATTGCCGTCACTGAGCTCGTCGGCACAGCGGTGCGCGCGATCGATGACTTCCTGCGCCTTGGCGGTCTTCTCGCTAAGGCCGGCGACGCCAATCGACAGCGTGGTCTGGGCGGTGCGCCCGCTGACATCGAACAGGTGGGCTTCGACTTTCTTCAGCAGGGGCGCCAGGCTGGCTTGGCACTGCTCGGGCGACTGGCCCGGGAGCAGGGCGGCGAACACGTCGTCACCGAAGCGGGCCAGCTGGGTGTCCGCCGGGAAATGTGCGCGCAGCAGGCCGGCCAGGTCGGTCAGCAGCAGGTCGATGCCAGCCAGGCCGATCTCACCCTGCATGCTGGCGTAACGGTCGACACGGATATACGCCAGGGTCGAGGGCTGACCGGTGTTGACGGCGCGCTCGGCAGCGTTGTCCATCAACTCGAGGAAGTGGTTGCGGTTGAACAGGCCGGTGACCAGGTCCTGGCTGCTGATCTCGCGCAGTTTCTCTTCCAGTTCGGCATTGGAGGTTTCCGCGCGGATCACCACCTGAATGCACGGCTCGCCATCATAGGTGGCGGGGGAGAAGGTCATTTGCGCGGCGAAGCTGCTGCCATCGGCACGTACGCCCTGGCAATTGAGCTCGGCATTGCCTTCGGCGCTCTGGTAGTTCTTCAGGAAATCCTTGAACGCAGCGTGATCGGCACTGGCGATCAGGTCGATCATCGGCATGCCTTCCAGCTCTTCGCCATCCTCGTAGCTGAACAGCTCGAGATAGGCCCGGTTGGCATAGATGTGCATGCCGTCGTGGACGTAGGTGATGGCGTCCACCGAGCTTTCCAGCAACAGCTGGCAGCGTTTCTCCGCTTCGCGCAATGCCACTTCGGCGGCACGACGGGCGCGACGCTCCTCGAGGTTGGCCAGCTCGCGCTTGGCTACCAACACCAGGCGTTCGTCCTCGCCTTGCGGCAGGGCGTCTTGCGCGCCGAACAACAGGGCTTCGGTGATGCTCTCGGAATCGTTTTCCTCGACCAGTTGGATGACTGGGATGTCCTTGGCCTGGCGGCGGATGGCGCTGATCGCCTCGCTCGGGTCGAGATGCTCGCTGCTCGCTGCGCAGATCAGCAGGTCCCAGGTCTGTTGCAGTGTCTCGGTCAGGTCATCGCTGGAGGTCAGACGATGCACGCGAGTAGCATGCCCGGCGTTGCGGAACAGACTGACTAGGCGCTCAGCCTCGTTCTGCGAGTCTTCGAGAATCAGCAGGCGGATGGTTTTTTTTTCGATGGCCATAGAGGGGTCATTACCGCGCCGAACGGACGCGAAAAGGCGACAAATGGTGAGTCCGCCGGAGCCTACAGCGACTTCCAGAGCGAGTCAAAATCTTCCTCCCCTGCAGGCTTCTGGCTTTGCGAGGCTGTGACCGGTGTCCCGGGCGCACCTTCTTCTTCGCCCACGCGGCGATACTCGAACTGGCTGAAGCTGCCGGTGCTGACCTGCCTGCGGGTGAGCAGGGCGCGGTGTTCCTCGCCGTGGTCGTTGATCAGTACCTTGCTGCCCTCCTGGAATGGCAGGCGCGGGGTGATCAGGCTGGCGGGGCGAGAAATGGCGCTGATTTCCGGTAGCAGCAGGGCGCGCAGGTACTGGCTGTTCTGCTCGGCCTTGCGCAACAACTGCAGGCCACAGGGGCGCGCGTGCGGCGCGATCAGCTCGATACCCATCTGCGTGCCGCCGCCACGAACCTGACGAATCCAGCGCACGATGGCCACGCTCCAGCCCTGGCTGGGGTTGTCTTGTACGCCCAGCAGCTCACCGGCCTGCAGTTGGCTGGGGACGTCCTTGGGCCAGGACAGGCAGTAGCCGCCGGGGCTGTGATTGACGATGGGCAGGGGGAAGGTCGGGTAACTCTCGCCATTGTTCTCAGGTTGCGCCTGTTCACCCGGGGTTACCTTGGTGTACTGAATCTCTTCGAAGTGGATTTCGTCAGTCGCATTGCGCTGGGCATCGAAGGCGTTCGACCAGACATCAGGCTCGCCCGTGGAAGGCTTGAACACCGCAGCGCCCAGCTCGACCGGACGCTTGAGTACTTCGGCGAACGAGCAGCATCCGGAGAGGAAGAAATGCAGCGCGGTCATGCCGATGCACAGGGTCAGGCTGCCTTGCCCAGGTGTGCGCTGGAAGGTGCGCTCGGCGATGTCGCCCCAGGCTGCGGCAACATGCTGCAGCAGATCGAGGGTGATGCCCTCCGGGATCATCAGGCGCGATTTGCTGCGCTCTTCTTCGGGGAGCTCTAGGTATTCCTTGATGGCATCGACCAGCGGCTGCGTGTCGATACCCAGCAGGTGGTGCAATTCGCTGCTCTGATACAACGACTTGTAGCGCGGCGGGCCGTCGACCTGCGGCGCCAGCACGAACAGGCTGTCGGCATGGTCGCCTGGCTGCAGCTTGACCAGCGCGCTCCAGGGTTCCAGCGCTTGCGCCAGGCGGGCGATGCCGTTCTGACGCATCTGGTTGGTGCGCGCACAGCCCAGCAGCAGTGCGGTCACGTAGGACTGTTCGGTGCTCAGGCCCTGGGTGTGACGGGCCAGCGGGTCACGAATGACCTGGCGCTGCAGGCGCTGCTCGCAGGCAATCTGGTAGAGCTGGTGCAGCTCCAGCCAGAGTCCTTCCGGGACCGGGCAGTACAGCTGGCTGGCACGAATCAGCGGGCTGCACAGGCTGTGGCTGGCGCGCTGCAGGGAGACGGCGAGCAGTTGGTCGCGATCCTTGCCGCTGCGGGTGATCACGCGGGAGATGATCAGCTTGTAGCCGACTGCCAGGTGGTTCTGCAGCGCCTGGCACAGGTTGGCTACCTTGCGCGGGCGCTCGTCGAGAACGATGGCCTGGTTGAGAAAGTGACGCTCCAGGTGCTGGCAGACGAAGCTGACTTCCGGGCGCAGCAACTCGAGCAACTGCAGGCGGTTTTCCGAGGGGGTGAGGAATTGATTGAGTTCCACCAGGCTCTGATACAACTGACGTGCGGTTTCACCGATGTTCGCCTTGGGCAGGCCTGCGATCCAGCGTTTCAGATCGCGGGGACTGCCGTCGCAGAAACTCAGGCTCTGCTTGCTCGGCGTGGGAACGCGCAACAGTTGAAGGTGGGTACTCTGTCTATCCATCAAACTCGGATACTCCGGCCACGCAATGCCAAGCGGCTCTAGTAATAGTCTTTCGAACTCTAGCAGTATCTGCCTGCGCTGGCAGCCCGTCCGCGCGGACGGGCTGCCTCGCCAGAGTACGGATCCATGACCGAACGGTCGAGCTGCGGGTTCCTTTTCTCAGCGGCTCAGTCCTGAGCCGTGCCCATCAGCTGGCCCATGCGCACCGGGCTGCCAGCGTCCAGCTCCTGGGCCCATTGCACCTGATTCGGGCCGAACAGGACGATGGCCGTGGAGCCCAGTTTGAAACGCCCCATTTCTGCGCCCTTGGCCAGTTCGATCGGCCCGCGCGCCTGCGCGTCATAGCGGGTGCTCTTGAGCTCGCGCTTGGGCGGCGTGACCAGGCCGGCCCATACCGTCTCGACGCTGGCGACGATCATCGCGCCCACCAGTACCACCGCCATCGGTCCGCGCTCGGTGTCGAACAGGCAGACCACGCGCTCGTTGCGGGCAAACAGTTCCGGCACATTTTCCGCGGTGGTCTGGTTGACCGAGAACAGGCGGCCCGGCACGTAGACCATTTCTTTCAGCGTGCCGCCCAGCGGCATATGGACGCGGTGGTAGTCCTTTGGTGAGAGGTACACGGTGGCGAACTGGCCACCCATGAACGGCGCTGCGCGTTCGGCGTCGCCACCGAGCAGTTCGACAGCGCTGAAGCTATGGCCCTTGGCCTGGAAGATGCGGCCGTGCTCGATGGCGCCGAGTTGGCTGATCGCCCCGTCGGCCGGGCTGAGAATGGCACCGGGAGTTTCATCCAGCGGGCGCGCGCCGTCTTTCAGGGCGCGGGTGAAGAATGCGTTGAAATGTTCGTAAGCACGCAGGTCCTCGACTTGCGCTTCGCTCATGTTGACCTGGTACTGCTTGGCGAACCACGAGATCAGCGGATTCTTCAGCCAGCCGATACGGCATTCGGCAACGCAGCCGATCAGGCGCGACAGCAGGTGATGAGGCAGCAGGTATTGGCTGAGAATAAAAAGACGTTGTTTCATCGTGTTTCCTTGAAGGTTCTGAGCCGGCGCTGGCGTGGCCAGGCCGGATGCAACTGAATGGTCGACGGGCTCAGCGTTCGATTGGCGTATCAGGCAGGTTGCCCCACTCGGACCACGAGCCTGCGTAGGCCTTTACACGCGGGTAACCGAGCGCCTTGGCGACCACGTAGCTGAAGCCGGAGCGGCGGTGCGTCTGGCAGTGAGTGATCACTTCCTTGTCCGGCGTGATGCCCAGGCCTTGCAAGACGTCGGCGATATCCGTGCGGATGCGCATGCCGCGTTGCGGGTCCATGCCAGCGGTCCACTCGAAATGGGTGGCGCCGGGGATGTGCCCGCCACGCGCGGAGCTCAGTTTTTCGCCGCGGTATTCGTCCGCAGCGCGCACGTCCCAGATGGCCAGGTCGGCAGCATCCAGGCGCGATTGCAGGTACTCGCGGGTGGCGGTGGGGGCATCGCTCAGCGTCAGCGATACCTGGGTGCGGGTCACTGCGGGCTGTTCCTGGCTCAGTTCGAGGCCATCGCTGATCCAGGCCGGCAGGCCGCCATTGAGGAAGTGGTAACGCTGATGGCCGATCACGTCGAGCAGCCAGATGAAACGACCGGCCCAGGGGCCGCCCTCATCGTCGTAGACCACATAAGTGGCATCCGCACGGTGACCGATATCGGCGAACAGCGCTTCGAGCTGCGCTCGCTCGGGTAACAGGCCGGGAGCGGGTGGCACGCCCAGTTGCGTGCGCTTGGCATCCACCCAGCGCGCGCCCGGAATGTGGCCGGCGGCATAGCGCGCCGCACTGCTCAGATCGAGCAGGATCAGGTCGTCTGCATCCAGGCGTTCGGCCAGTTGGGCAGGCTCGATCACCAGTGGCAAGTTGTCGAAGGCGGACATGACGGCCTCCCTGAATGAAAAGAGGTCGATTGTAGCGGAAACAGAGCGCTTCAGCGCCCGCGCCTGGAAAAGCTGCACAGGGCGCGTTCGATGCACTGCACGGTCTTGCCGAACGCCTGCAGGCAGACGTCATTGAGCGGTTGGCCGTCCTGATCGGCCACGACCAGCATCACCACCCGACCGTTGTTGGCTACGGAACGCAGCAGCAGATGCTCGCTGGGGAACAGGGCCTTGAGGTTGCCCGGCAGCAGTGCTGAAAACTGCGCCACGTTGCCGGGCGTCAGGCGCAGTTGCCCCGGCGTGCTGAGCAGGCGTTTCAACACCTGGCTTTGTGCCGGGTCGAGGCTGAGGGTGGCCGCGCTGGCATCGAGCCCCACCTGTTGCTGGGTTTGCAGGCGGGTGTGCTGGCGATCGGCAAGCAGCAGCAGGACGCGTTTCAGGCCGCAGGCCTGCAAGGCGTCGCGAGCGCAGGCGGTCAGCTGCGGCACGTTGGCAAAGGTGCTGGGTTCGGCGAGCAGGCGTGCACAGTGCTGACGCCAGGTGGCAAGGTCATCGCGCTGGGGTGGCGCTGCGGCGGCAACGGCTGGTGTCAGGCGATGGGCGTCCCATGGCCAGATCAGTGCCTGGGCCGGGTGCCACAGCGCGTGATCGTGAATCAGGCGGGCGCTGCTCACGGCGTGCTGGTGCACTTGCTGTTGCAGCTCGCTCAGAGGTATCTGCAGATAAAGTCCGGTAAGGCGCTGCCAGCGCAGGCTGTGCGCGGTATCCCAGGCATGGTGAGCGGACACTGCCAGGCCGTTGGCCAGCAGCACGCAATTGCTCGGATGGGTGAGCCAGTGCCGCAGGGGGATGTCGGCGTCGAGCATCTGCTGCTGATGTAGCGGGTGTTCATTGTCGCGTGCGATGTGCAGCGCCCGGACCAGTTGGCGCCGATCACGCTCGAGCAGGCGGTAGCCGCGCACGATCCACTCCGGCAGTCGCCAGCGCTCGGCCAGTTTGACGCACAACTGAATCAGGGTGACGCCGAGCAGCTCTTTCTCGACTGCAGCGGGTCGCTCACCCTTGAGCAGCACACGTTGCTCCCAGGCTTCGAACAGCTGTGGATGGGCACACAGCAATGGCCAGATCGGCGCCAGAAACAGCAGGCTGCAACCATGCAGCTCGTTCCACAGGCGCGCCAGGCGTGCGCCGAACAGGCCGCGAGCCTGTTGGCTGGCATGCTGACTGATCAGCAAAATCTGCTTGAATGGCAGAGGGATGTCGTGCTCTGGCAGGGCAGGTGCCTGATTGAGAAGAGCCTCGCAGCGGCTCAGGCCCAGGCGCGACAGCGCGGTTTCGACGCTCTCGGCTGGATCGCTGAGGCTGTTGCTCGATTGGTTTGCCTCGCGCAGCACCTGCAGGGCGAAGGAGGGGCTGCATTCTATCGCCTCGGCAATTTCACGCCAGGTTCGGCGGCTGTCTCCCAGGATGCGACGCAGGCGCAAATGCTGCTGCTGCTCGATAGGCAGTGGCAACTTGCCCAGGTGTTGTACCCAGGCGTCCAGAGTGCGTGGCAGAGACTTTGACGTCGGCATATTGGCTCGAGTCGAACTGGCTTTTGACCATAACTGGCTATAGTCTGGCGTATAAGTTCCGATAATTAGAAGGGTTGTTTTCAATAACCCATCCACTAGGCTCTGCAAGCGTTTATTCCATGGTAAAAATCTTAGGCATCATTGTCGTCTTTGGCTGTGTGCTCGGCGGGTTCATACTCTCGGGCGGGAAGTTCATGGCATTGATCCACCCCTTCGAGGTTCTGATCATTGGTGGCGCGGCGCTGGGGGCATTTCTGCAGGCCAACCCGGGCAGCATGTTCATGACGGTGTTCAAGAAGTCGCTGAGCATGTTCGGCAGTCGCTTCACCCACGCTTATTACCTCGAAGTGCTCAAGCTGCTGTACGAGATCCTCAACAAGAGTCGCCGCGAGGGCATGATGGCCATCGAGGCGGACATCGAAGATCCCAACGCCAGCCCGATCTTCAGCAAGTATCCCGGCGTGCTCAAGGACGCGCGGATGACCGCGTTCATCTGCGATTACCTGCGCATCATGTCTTCCGGCAACATGGCTCCGCACGAACTGGAAGGTCTGTTCGACATGGAACTGGCCAGCCTCAAGGAGGAAGTGGAGCACCCGGCGCACGCCGTGGCCAAGGTCGCCGACGGCATGCCGGCCATGGGTATCGTCGCGGCCGTGCTGGGTATCGTGATCACCATGTCGATCCTGGCAGAAGCGGATAACGCACAGATCGGTGAAAAGGTGGGTACTGCCCTGGTCGGCACCTTCCTCGGCATTCTCGCTTCGTACGGTTTCTTCGGCCCGTTGTCGAACGCCCTGGAGCATGATGCCAAGGAAGAACTGAACCTTTACGAAGCGATCAAGGCGACCCTGGTCGCTTCTGCCTCGGGCATGCCGCCGACACTGGCCGTGGAGTTCGGGCGCAAGGTGCTGTATCCGGCACATCGTCCGAGCTTCAGCGAGCTCGAACAGGCCATGCGCGGCAGCTAAGCCATGGAAAACAACCAACCCATCATCGTCAAGCGGGTCAAGAAGACCGCTGGCGGCCATCATGGCGGTGCCTGGAAGATCGCGTTTGCCGACTTCGCAACCGCCATGATGGCGTTCTTCCTGGTCATGTGGCTGATGACATCGGCCACTCCGGAACAGAAGAAAGCCATTTCCGGCTATTTCCAGGACCCGATCGGCTTCACCGAGAGTGCCAGCCCGTACGCCATCGACCTGGGCGGCACGCCCACGCCAGCGCCAGAGCGCACCCTCAATCCGGATATTTCCGAGACGCCGGAGAGTCAACCGGATGAGGTTGGCGTCAGCACCGATCAGATCGAAACCCTGGCCGAAAAGATGGAACAGGAGCGTCTGGAGCTGCTGTTGCAGGAGCTGCAGAACAAGGTCGAGGAAAATCCCGAGCTGCAGCGCTTCAAGGACCAGATACTGTTCGAAATCACCCAGGACGGCCTGCGCATCCAGATCATGGACGCCGAGAACCGACCGATGTTCGCCCTCGGCAGTGCCGACCTGCAGCCCTATTTCGAAGACATCCTGCTGGCCATGGCCGACACCATTCGCGCGGTGCCGAACAAGATCAGTATCAGCGGTCATACCGATGCCAAGCCGTTCGTAGGGCGCGGTGATTTCGGCAACTGGGAGCTGTCATCCAATCGTGCCAACGCGGCGAGGCGCACGCTGGTGGCGGGCGGCTATGCGGACGAGCAGGTGGCGCGGGTGGTCGGCTATGCCTCGTCGGCTTTGTTCGACCGCGAGGACCCATTCAATCCCGTCAATCGGCGCATCGATATCGTCGTGCTGACCAAGAAGGCGCAGCGCGCCATCGAGGGAGAACAAGGTGTCGAGGAGGGGGCTGCGCCCGTGCCAGGTGAGGCACCGGCGGACGCGGCGAGTGAACCGCTGGCGCCAGACCAACTGCAGCAACGCCTGAATATCTTCGAAGAAGGCGCCCTGCAGTTCGATCAGTTGGGCAATCAGTAACCGTCGTCTGGCAGGCTGGCGAGTATATGGCGGTAGCTGGCCATGCGCTGCGCCTGAATGCGCCCGTCCTCGAGCGCCTGCAGCAGCGCACAACCAGGTTCGCGGTCATGCTTGCAGTCACGGAAACGGCAGCGCCCGAGCAGGTCGTGGAATTCGATGAAGCCCGCTTCCACGTCATCACGGCTGACATGGCCGAGGCCGAATTCGCGAATACCGGGGGAATCGATCAGTTGACCGCCTCCGGGAAAGTGGAAAAGCCGTGCGGTGGTGGTGGTGTGTGTACCCTTGCCGGTTAGCTCCGACAGCGCGCCGACACGCGTATCGACACCGGGCAGCAGGCTGTTGACCAAGGAAGACTTGCCTACGCCGGATTGGCCCACGAATACGCTGACGTTTCCGTTCAGGCGGCTTTTCAGCTGCTCCATGCCATCGCCCTGATGGGCCGAGACCTCCAGCAGCGGATATTCGAGCTCTCGATAGACCCTGAGCAGGGCGTCCAGCGCCACCTGGTTCTGCTCATCGATCAGATCGGCCTTGTTCAGCAGCAGCAGCGGGCGAATGCCCGCGTGCTCGGCAGCTACCAGATAACGG
>CAMPIF010000121.1 GCA_946886245.1 Ectopseudomonas composti
GGCCGAAGATACCCAGCGGTGCCAGGCGGATCACCAGCTTGACGATGGCCGTAACGCCACTGGACAGATCGCCCAGCAGTTGCTTGCTGCTGGCGCTGGCGTGACGGAAGGCGAAGCCGAGGCCGATGGCCCAGGCCAGAATGCCGATGAAATTGCCGCGCAGCAGGGCGTTGAGCGGATTGTCGACCACGTTCATCAGCAGGGTCTTGAGCACCTCGCCGATGCCGCCGGGCGGCGTCAGCTCAGCGGCCTGGCTGCTCAACACCAGCGACGACGGGAAGGCGAAGCTGGCAACCACCGCCACCAGGGCTGCGCTGAAGGTACCGATCAGGTACATCAGCAGGATCGGGCGAATGTGGGTCTGCTGGCCTTGCTGATGGTTGGCGATGGACGACATCACCAGGATGAACACCAGTACCGGGGCCACCGCCTTCAACGCCGAGACGAACACGTTGCCGATGAAACCGACAGACAGCGCTGCCTGCGGGGCGATGACGGCAAGGGCGATACCTGCGAGCAGGCCGATGATGATCTGCGTCACCAGGCTGGTGCGGTTGAGTAGCTGCAGGGCAGGGTGGATGGCTTGGGACATCGCGTGGTTCTCTGGTTGCTGGGCGTGTGGCAATGGCCGTCGCGCCTGGGTCGAGAGGGCTTTCAGCGCAGCCTGTGGAAGGGCGGCCGAAAAATAGCGCGCGACTCTAGCACAGCCCCACGGCGCTTCGAGCCAGCCGCAGGCATCTGGACGACAGGGTGCAAGCCGGTGTCGCATCTCGGCAAGCTTTGCCTGCTTGAAATATCGAACGACTGGTGCGTATTTTGTACGCATCGTCGCCGTCAGGCGGTATTCGCGTCATTCAAGGACAACAAAAGATGAGCACTGCCAGCCGCCAGGCACTGGAAACCCTGCTGCAGGGTATCGATGAGATCGATTGCGTAACCCCGGACCTCAATGGCGTTGCGCGCGGCAAGGTGATGACGGCCGAGGGTTTTCTCGAGGGACGGCGCCTGCAGCTCGCTCGCGGGGTGCTGTTGCAATGCATCATGGGCGGCTATCCGCCGGCACGTTTCTACGGTGGCGACGATGGCGACCTGGTGCTCAATGCCGAACCTCGCCAGATACACCGCCTGCCCTGGAGCGAGTCGCCGCGCGCACTGGCCATCTGCGACGCGGACGAACTGGACGGGCGCAGCTCCGGGCTGTCCACTCGCGGTCTGCTCAAGCGTGTGCTGGCGCGCTATGCCGAGCATGGCTGGCAGCCTGTGGTAGCCACCGAGCTGGAGTTCTTCGTGTTCGCCGCCAATCCCGATCCACAGCAGCCGTTCCAGCCGCCAGTGGGGCTGGATGGACGCCGCGAGGACGGCGGTTCGGCGTTCAGCGTCAGCTCCGGCAATGGTCTGCGGCCGTTCTTCGCCGAGGTCTATCGATGCATGGAGGCATTGGGGCTGCCGCGCGATACCTTCATGCACGAGATGGGCGTCAGCCAGTTCGAGATCAACCTGCTGCACGGTGACGCGCTGCAACTGGCCGATCAGACCTTCCTGTTCAAGCACTTGCTCAAGGAGGTCGGCCTCAGGCATGGCCTTTCCGTGGTCTGCATGGCCAAACCGCTGGCGCATACGCCGGGCAGCTCCATGCATATCCATCAGAGCGTGGTGGAGCAGGGTAGCGGTCGCAACATCTTCAGTGCGGAGAATGGCGAGGCGACAGCGGCTTTCTATCACTTCATCGGCGGTCAGCAGGCGGCGCTGGCCGATTTCACCCTGCTGTTCGCACCGCACGTGAATTCCTATCAGCGTCTGTGCCATCCCTATGCGTCGCCGAACAACGCCTGCTGGTCGGCCGACAACCGTGCTGCGGGGCTGCGGATTCCGGCCAGTGCACCGGTGGCGCGGCGGGTGGAGAATCGCTTGCCGGGTGCCGATGCCAATCCTTATCTGGCCCTGGCTGCCAGCCTGGCAGCTGGGCTGCATGGTCTGGAGCGCGAGCTGCAACCCGGTGCGCCGATCCAGGGTGAGTTCGAGGTGCCGGAAGAATTGGCGCTACCCTGTACCATGCACGCCGCGATCGAGCGTCTGAAACGCAGCGAGCTGGCAATCGAACTGTTCGGTGCGGAATTCATCGAAGGTTACATCGCCAGCAAGACCCTGGAGCTGACCAGCTTCTACGATGAAATTACGCCCTGGGAGCGTCGTGTTCTCGCCGCACAGGCGTGACGCCATTCCCGGTTACCGTACAAGGAGCTTTACCCGCCAATGCGACTGATCTGGAAGTCATTCCGCTCGCTGTACTTTGCCACTCTGCTGATGTTGCTCGGCTCCGGTCTGCTCAGTACCTATCTGGCGTTGCGTCTGGCCGACACCGTGGATGGTCTGTGGGTCGGTGCGCTGATGGCGGCCAACTATTTCGGCCTGGTACTGGGTGGCAAGCTGGGGCATCGGCTGATCGGTCGGGTGGGGCACATCCGTGCCTACGTGGCCTGCGCCGGGGTCGTCACCGCAGCGGTGCTCGGCCATGGCCTGGTGGAGTGGCTGCCGCTCTGGCTGTTCCTGCGCATGCTGGTGGGCCTGGGCATGATGTGCCTGTACATGGTGATCGAGAGCTGGCTCAACGAGCAGGCTGAAGCCAGGCAGCGCGGCCTGGTGTTCAGTGGCTACATGGCGGCCTCCTATCTGGGGCTGATCCTTGGCCAGCTGGCTCTGGTCCTGCACCCGACGCTGGGGCTGGAGCTGCTGATGCTGGTCGCCCTGTGCTTTGCGCTGTGTCTGGTGCCGGTGGCACTGACCCGGCGCCTGCACCCGGCACCTTTGCATCCGGCGCCGCTGGAGCTGCGTTTCTTCCTCACTCGCGTGCCGCTGTCGCTGACGACCATCTCGGTAGCCGGTCTGCTGATCGGCTCGTTCTACGGTCTGGCACCGCTGTATGCCACGCGGATGGGCCTGTCGACCGAGCAGGTGGGTCTGTTCATGGGCAGCTGCATTCTCGCCGGCCTGCTGGTGCAGTGGCCGCTGGGCTGGCTATCCGATCGGCATGACCGTGTGCGCCTGATTCGCGGCTGCTCGGTCCTGCTGCTGCTGGCTGCCTTGCCGCTGGCTGCACTGCCGGAGGTCTTCCTCGGCTTGCTGTTCGGCGTCGGCTTTCTGGTCAGCCTGATGCAGTTCAGCCTCTACCCACTGGCGGTGGCCTTGGCCAATGACCACGTCGAGCCTGAGCGCCGTGTGTCATTGACGGCCATGCTGCTGGTCACCTTCGGCGTGGGTGCCTGCATTGGTCCGCTGCTGGCCGGTGTGCTGATGCGTTTCTACGGCGCCAACATGCTCTATGTATTCGTCAGCGTCTGCGCGCTGATTCTGATCTGGCGCATTCGTCCTGAAGTGGTGACCCATCTGCATCAGGTCGACGATGCGCCGCTGCAGCATATGGCCATGCCGGGTAACGTCACCAGCTCACCGCTGGTCGCTGCGCTCGACCCGAGGGTCGATGAGCAGGCGGTGCAGGAGCAGATGCAGGAACCAGCCGCCGCTGCAGCAGCAGCGGCTGAGGAGGATCAGCAGAAAACCCAGGCGGGCCAGTAAGGGCTGTGGGCGTCAGAAGGGGCCGTCGCTCTCGGTGCGACGCGCCTCGCGCTGCAACTGATAGACGAAGCGCTCGACCTGACGTTGCTCCAGGCCGTTCAAACGATGAAAACGCGTGCCGATGAACGTCATGTCGACCTTGTCCTCGTATTGCACGTGACGTAACTCCACGGCGCAGGTCATGTTGCCGAAGGGCAGATAGGCAGTGAGTCGCTCGTGTACCTGGCCATTGCTCAGTTGCTGACTGAGGTTGCCGGCGAAACGCAGTTTGCAGCCGGTGGCCGAGATGTCCAGCAGATGACCTGACAGCGGTTCGCGCAGCTTGTCGCCGCTGAGTACGACCTTGACCAGATCGCTCTGTTTCAGTGGTGCACGGAAGGCGCTGCGGCGCTGGTGATAGATCACTTCGCTGGGCAGCGGTGCCCAGTAGCAGGGGGCTCCCTCGAGTTCGCCAAGCTGCACGTCGTGATCACAGGTCCAGGCTACTCGCACCCCGTCGCGAAATGCCTCGACGTTGAAGGTTTCGCCTTGCTTGAGAAAACGTTCGCCATCGGTAGGGATGATCTCGTCCAGCGCCAGACGCGCACGGTCTTTATCGATTTCGACGAGGTAGCTTTGAAAACGCTGGCCACGGTCCTTGAACTGGATAACCAGGGGATCATGGTTCTGTTGCAATTGACGCAGGGTGGCAATGATCTCGACGGATGTCTTGAGCAGCTTGGGCGGTTGAGGACCGCTCTCGTCGTTGAACGCGCTGGACACAGTTCGGAACTCTCCGAGTCATGGACTACAACGGCACTAGAATACTGGCAGAGTGCCTGCATGTCCCTGTGCTTTTTGTTGGGGGGATGGCTCAGGCCTGGCTGAGCGGCCTGTGCTGCGCGATTCTAGCGGCACTGCCGCGGCTGTCATAGAGGCCGGGAGTCTCTGCGCCACGCAAAATGCCGAGGATGCTACCGACCGAGGCCTGGTTGGCGCGAATCAAACGGCCATTGCGCAGATTGGCTTCCTGGCAGCGCTGCAGGAGAGCGGACAACTCTTCACTGCGCGCCAGCAGTTGATCGCCTGCGGAGGACGTGCTCGCCAGGGCGGTGAGCCCCTCGCGATCAGCACTCAGGCCGGCGTTCTGCAGCAGACGGCTGCGTTCGTTGCCATGCTGCTGAAGCAGGGCAAGCAGCGGTTGTTTTTCGCTGAGCAGGCTGTCTAGGCGCGACAGGTCGCGTTCGGTAAGGGCCTGGAATTCGCTATCGATCAGCTCAAGCAATTGCTTTGCAGTGCCGATATCGTTGGTGAAGAGGTCAAGCAAGGCTGTGTCGTTCATCGCGGGCTCTTGGGGGTCGGGCGTCCAACACCCCCAGCGCAGCCCTGAGACTAGCGCTGGGATTCGAAGTCGAGCAGTTTCTGGGCGACGCGTTTGCTGTCGACCTGATAGCTGCCATCAGCGATGGCCTGTTTCAGCTGGGCCACACGCTCCTTGTTGACGATGGGCTGATCACGCAGCTTCTCGCCGATTGCTTGCAACTGCTGTGCCTCGCGGCTCAGTTGCACCGATTCGCCGCTCTTGGCGTTGGTTTGTTCATCGTTACCGATGGCAGGCGCCTGGTTCGGCTGTGCCGACTCATTGCGATTGCCAGCCTGAGTCGCACCGGTACGCCCCGCATTGGCGGGCGTATTGGCATTGTTCAGCCGGTTGAAGTCGATGACCATGATGCAGAACCTCGGACGATATGGTGGACGCTTGCCATGCTTCTCGGCTGCAGCCGGGAAAACTTTAGGATTAATTTCATCGCGTCGTTGAACAGTGTAGGGAATCGCCACGCTTTTGCGCTACAAGAAACATGCCTACATGCCTACATGCCTACATGCCTACATGGCTACTTCCACCTGACCAGGGCCGACCACGCGGGCTCGAACGACTCGCTGCGAGCGCAGGTTGCGTACATTGATCTGCTCACCTGGCGCACCGTCTGTCAGGGCTTCGCCGGGCATGCGCACGTTGACCGTGGTACCGCGAGCGCTGATCACCACCTGATCGCCCCGACGAATGACCTCGGCGACTTGCAGGTAGGTAGAAAGAAGAACCTGGCCGTTACCGAGCTGTCGTGTCAATTTCTTGCCGATCGCCTGGTTCAGCTCGGTGAGAAAGTTCTGCCCCAATTGCCCGACATCGCGTTCGACCAGGCTCAGATCCGCAGCCTTGACCACGCTCATGCGCTTGAGGGGGCGAGTCAGTACGACGATTGGGCGATACAAACGCACTTCAGCCGGCACGAATACGGTCCACGGGGCGCTGCCGTCGCAGCGCACCCGCGTGGTGACGCGGCCCAAGGGCTGTGCCGGGCTCTCCAGCGTGGTGCTCAGCGGCTGATCGCACAGCGGCAGACGTAGCCGCGGGTCGAGACGGTTGACGCGAATCTCATGGCGGCCCTGAATTTCGCTACGCTGTAGATATTCAGTGGTCGCCTGCTCAAGAAAGGCCTCGGTGGCGCCGATAAGTTGCTCAGTGCTGGTAAAGGTGGCAGCCGCCGTAGCGCTGTAGCCGAGTGTCGGCAAAGCGAGTAAAACGGGCAAAGGGGCAAGGCACTTTGCCAGTAGCTGACGGAATGATGACGTTCTCTGCTTCATAAGCAATGCAAAGCAAGCCCCGTGCCGCCTGCTAGGCTCAACGGGGTAGGCGTTACTAGACAAGAAGGAGTCCGGGCATGGCCGGGTTGATGGATTCGGTTAACCAGCGCACTCAGCTGGTGGGGCAGAACCGCTTGGAGTTGTTGCTGTTTCGCCTGGAAGGCCCACAGCTTTACGGTATCAACGTATTCAAGGTGAAAGAGGTGCTGCAGTGCCCGAATCTCACCATCATGCCCAAGTCCAGTCCGGTGGTGCGGGGGGTGGCCAACATTCGTGGCGGCACCATTCCGATTCTCGACCTTTCCATCGCTACCGGCAGTGCCGCGCTGGAAGATCTGAAGACCAGCTTCGTGATCATCACCGAGTACAACACCAAGGTGCAGGGTTTTCTGGTGCGCTCGGTCGAACGTATCGTCAACATGAACTGGGAGGAGATCCATCCGCCACCCAAGGGCACCGGGCGCGATCACTACCTGACAGCGGTCACCCGGCTCGACAAGCAGTTGGTCGAGATCATCGATGTCGAGAAGATTCTTGCCGAAGTCGCGCCGACCTCGGAGGTGATCTCCGCTGGCGTGATCGATGATCAGGTGCAGAGTCAGGCGGTGACCAAGCATGTGCTGATCGTCGATGACTCCTCGGTGGCACGCAAACAGGTTTCGCGCTGTCTGCAGACCGTTGGCGTCGAGGTTACGGCTCTGAACGATGGTCGTGAGGCGCTCAATTACCTCAAGAAAATGGCGGACGAGGGGCATAATCCCGATAAGGAACTGCTGATGCTGATTTCCGACATCGAGATGCCCGAGATGGACGGATATACGCTGACCACGGAGATTCGCAGCGATCCGCGCATGCAGAAGCTGCATATCCTCCTGCATACTTCGCTTTCCGGTGTGTTCAACCAGGCGATGGTGAAGAAGGTCGGCGCTGACGACTTCCTCGCCAAGTTCAAGCCAGATGATCTGGCGGCGCGGGTGGTCGATCGCATTCGTGTATCGGATGGGGGCTGAAGGGTGACCTTCGGCGAACGTTATGGTTGCAGAGGCGGCACTAGTGTCTTCAGGTAATTTGGATTTTGAGCAGTTCCGGACTTTCCTGGAAAAGGCCTGCGGTATTCTGCTTGGCAGCAACAAGCAGTACCTGGTCTCCAGCCGTCTGAACAAGCTGATGGAACAGAACGGTATCAAGACCTTGGGCGAACTGGTGCAGCGCATGCAAAGCCAGCCGCGCGGAGGGCTGCGCGAGCAGGTCGTAGATGCCATGACCACCAACGAGACCCTGTGGTTTCGTGACACGTATCCCTTCGAGGTGCTCAAGAACCGCGTGCTGCCGGAGTTGATCAAGGCTTATCCGGCCCAGCGCCTGCGCATCTGGTCGGCGGCCTGCTCGTCCGGTCAGGAGCCTTACTCGCTGTCGATGTCCATCGATGAGTTCGAACGCACCAACCTCGGTCAGCTCAAGGCCGGTGTGCAGATCGTTGCCACCGACCTTTCGCCGTCGATGCTGGCCAATTGCAAATCCGGCGAGTACGACAGCCTTGCCATGGGGCGAGGCCTTGCACAGGAGCGTTTGCAGCGCTATTTCGATCCCAAGGGACCGGGGCGTTGGCAGGTCAAGGCTCCCATCAAGAGCCGTGTCGAGTTCCGCCCACTGAATTTGCTGGACAGCTACGCGGCATTGGGCAAGTTCGACATCGTCTTTTGCCGCAACGTGCTGATCTACTTCTCGGCAGACGTGAAGAAGGACATCCTCACGCGCATCCACGCCACCTTGAAACCGGGTGGTTATCTGTTCCTCGGCGCTTCCGAGGCACTCAATGGCCTGCCGGACAAGTACCAGATGGTGCAGTGCAGTCCGGGGATCATCTACAAGGCCAAATAGGCGCAAGGCATGTTTGGTATCAGCAGCGGGAGGCCTTTGGCCTCCCGTTTGCGTTTCCGGGCTCTGAAAACCCTGGGCCCGGTCGGGTGCGCCGTGCGCACCAGTGGTTTGGTGTGATGGTGAAGAGGGGCGGTGCGCACAGCGCACCTTGCGGTCGGGCCGGCGGCAATCTGCCCGGTCAGCTTTGCCGCTTCCTTGCCTGGAGGCGGTAATGCTTTGCCGCTTTGCCGCATTCGACCAGTCGATTTCATCTCAAGTCATTGATTTATAAGTAATTAAATATATGGCACAGCCTTTGCTGTATCTCTGGCAACAGTGATCAGACGGCCCTTGCGGCAAAGGTTCAGAGCATGAGCATCAACTTCGGCAGAGCACTCGGCATCCATGAGCAGGCACTCGGCTTTCGCGCCCAGCGTGCCGAGGTGCTGGCGAACAACATCGCCAACGCCGATACGCCGAATTACAAGGCCCGTGATCTGGACTTCGCCAGTGTGCTGGCCGAGCAGAACAGCCGCATGCAGCGTGGCGGCGTGTCCCTGAATCGCACCGACAGTCGCCACATCCCGGCCGATGGCGTGAAAAGTGGCGAGGCTGAGTTGCCTTATCGCACGCCGTTCCACGCGTCGCTGGATCAGAACACCGTCGACCTGCAGATCGAGCAATCGAACTACGCCGAAAACTCGGTGCAATTCCAGGCCAGCTTCACCTTTCTCAATAGCAAATTCAAAGGGCTGACCAATGCCCTGCGCGGCGAATAAGGAGCGCGACCATGTCCCTTGCCAGTGTCTTCAACATCGCCGGAACCGGCATGAGCGCCCAGAGCACTCGCCTGAACACCATTTCCAGCAACATCGCCAACGCCGAGACCGTTTCCTCGAGCCTGGATCAGACCTACCGCGCTCGCCACCCGGTGTTCGCCACCGTCTTTCAGCAGGCGCAAGACGGAGGCCGTGGCTCGCTGTTCGCCGAGCAGGATGAAGCCGGGCGCGGTGTGCAGGTGCTGGGCGTGATCGAGGATCAGGGCAGCCTGATGCCGCGCTATGAGCCTGATCATCCGATGGCCAACGCCGATGGTTACGTCTACTACCCGAACGTCAACGTGGTCGAGGAAATGGCCGACATGATTTCCGCCAGTCGTGCCTTCCAGACCAACGTTGAAATGATGAATACCGCCAAACAGATGCTGCAGCGCGTGCTGACCCTGGGTCAGTAAGACGAGACGAGGAAATCAGGGTATGAGCACCGTAAACGGCACGAGCTCGGTACTGGATCAGTACCAGCTCAAACAGGATGCACCGAAAAGCAATGACCTGGGCAAGAACGAGTTCCTCAACTTGCTGGTGGCGCAACTCAACAACCAGAACCCGCTGGAGCCTCAGGGTAACGGTGAGTTCATCGCCCAGTTGGCGCAATTCAGCCAGGTCGAAGGCATCGAGAAGCTCAACACCAGCATGGGCTCGATGCTCTCCAGCTTTCAGTCTTCGCAGGCGTTGCAGGCGTCTTCTCTGGTCGGCCGCAAAGTGATCGTGCCGAGCGAGAAGGCCGTGGTCGATACCAGTGAGAGCTTCAAGGCCAGCACGGTTCTGCCGGTGAGCAGCAGCAACGTCTACGTCAACATCTATGACAATTCCGGGGCGTTGGTTACCCGCGTCAATCTCGGCGAGCAGGAAGCCGGCAACGTCAGCTTCATCTGGGACGGCAAGGATTCCGATGGCAACGTGGCGCCGCCGGGCACGTACAAGTTCGAGGCGCAGGCCACCTACGGCAGTGAAACCAAGGGGCTGTACACCATGCTGCCGGCCAACGTCGACAGCGTCACCCTGGGCGGCAGCATGGTGTAC
>CAMPIF010000122.1 GCA_946886245.1 Ectopseudomonas composti
CCCCCCCTCGGCCGGCTCTCGCCTGAGCCATGAAGGGGAATACCTGGGCGAGCTGATTTTCCGTCGCAAGCAACGCTTTGCCGAAGACGAACTGATCCAGCTGGAATCACTGCTGGCGAGCCTGCTGTTCCCGCTGCGCAATGCCTTGCTCTACCGCACCGCGCTGCAAAGCGCGCTGCGCGACCCGCTGACCGACACCGGCAACCGCATCGCCATGGACCAGGTGCTGCAGCGCGAGGTGGATCTGGCCCGCCGCAACCTGCAACCGCTGTCGCTGCTGATGCTCGACATCGACCACTTCAAGAGCATCAACGACAACCATGGCCACACGCTTGGCGACGAAGTGCTGAAAGCGGTCGCGCAGACCCTGAAGAACCAGTTGCGCAATATCGATATGGTCTTTCGCTACGGCGGCGAGGAGTTTCTGGTGATTCTCTCCGGCACCAATCGCGAGGGCGCCGCACTGGTAGGCGAGCGCTTGCGCTTTGCGGTGATGGAGCTGCAATGCCTGGATGCCGGCCGCCCCATCGATGTGTCCATCAGCCTGGGCTGCTCCAGCCTGCTGCCGGGCGAGTCCGCCGAAAGCCTGCTGCGCCGCGCCGATAACGCGCTCTATGTGGCCAAACGCGAAGGCCGTAATCGCCTGTCCATGGCCGGCTGAGAGCCGGATGAAATCCGGGACACAGAATGAAAAAAGGGACTCCGCAGAGTCCCTTTTCCGTTTATCAGCGCTTGCGGCCGAAACCGGGGCGCTGACCATCGCCGGCGGGCGGACGCTTGCCGGGCGTTGCCGGGCGCGGCTTGCGTGCCGGACGCTCGGACAACTCGACGGCCGGACGCGGCTGACGTTTCTTCACATCGCTCGGGCGCTCCGCTACCGGCGTGCCGCGACCGCTTTCACGACGCTCGCCGCTGTCTTTGCGCGGGCCGCGCGGCGCGCGCTGCTCACCATCCTCACGGCGCGGCGCACGGCTCGGGCGAGCATTTTCTGCGCCTGCCTGGTCCTTCGCCGGGCGTAGCACACGCTTGCCACGCACCTCCACCGGCTTGGCCGACTTGCGCTGCAGGCGGTCGAGCTTCTCGCGGGTCTTTTCCTTCATCGCGGGCAGCGCCTGCGGGGTCAGGCCCACTTCGGCGCTGAGAATGTCCACTTCGCGCTGATCCATTTCACGCCAGCGGCCCATGGTCAACTCGGACGTGAGGAACACCGGACCGAAGCGCACGCGCTTCAGGCGGCTGACCACCAGGCCCTGGGACTCCCACAGACGACGCACCTCGCGGTTGCGCCCTTCCATCACCACGCAGTGATACCAGTGGTTGAAGCCCTCGCCGCCCGGCGCTTCCTTGATGTCGGTGAACTTGGCCGGACCATCTTCGAGCATTACGCCGTTCTTGAGGTTCTCCAGCATCTCCTCGGTGACTTCACCCCGTACACGCACCGCGTATTCGCGGTCCATCTGGTAGGACGGGTGCATCAGGCGGTTGGCCAGCTCACCGTCAGTGGTGAACAGCAACAGGCCGGTGGTGTTGATATCGAGGCGACCGATGTTGATCCAGCGACCCTCTTTCGGACGCGGCAGGCGATCGAATACGGTGGGGCGGCCTTCCGGGTCGTCACGGGTGCAGATCTCGCCGTCCGGCTTGTTGTAGATCAGCACGCGGCGCACCGAACCGGTGATTTCTTCGCGCTTGAGCAAGCGGCCATCGAGAGCGATGGCGTCGTTGGCATCGACACGCTGTCCCAGGGTCGCGGCAGCGCCATTGACCTTGACCCGCCCCTCGGCGATCCAGGTCTCGATCTCGCGACGCGAAGCCAGCCCGAGGCGGGCCAGGACTTTCTGCAGTTTCTCGCCTGCAGGACGCGGTTGTTCGTGCTCAGTCATCTTGGGCACCTCCCGGTGTAGTAGTTGATGATCGAAGGGCGCGCATCATACGCGCTGTGGAGCCCATAGGGTAGACGATGCTGCGCTATTCACCTGGTAAAACCAGGAACACAGCACCGGATCGCAAAAGCCCCCCTGGGCGAAGCTTTTGCGCACAAGCCTTGTACCGTCGATGTCCCCGCCATTCGCCGCGAGGCGCGGCTCCTGCACGGATGGGCGCTCAATACTTGCGCCGCCCGGTCGCCTCCAGCGCCAGCAAGCGCATGTCGGCCTCGGCCAGCAGCGCCAGGCGCTCAGTCTTGTCCAGGCGTTTCCAGCCTTTGATTTCCTCACGACTGCGGCCGCAGCCCAGGCAGATATCGCGCTCGAACTCACAAACCTTGATGCAGGGACTCTTGCTCATGACAGCACCTTGCGCAAATGGGATCGAATGCAGGCAAGGATAAAGACAACAGCCTCCCGGGCGGGATTGAGGAATTCCATGACCCCGATTTAAAGAGGCGAACCGCACAGCAGGTTCGTCCAGCTGAAGCATGAAAGCCGCAGGTCACGCGCTCCATTGCCCAAACAATCAGAACCGATAAGCCATGCCAACCGACAATGTCTGAGTCTTGAATTGCGCAGAGCTCTTCAGCGTATTGGCAAACACAGGAAAAGCAGGGTTGGTTACGGTGGCAGAGGTATCCACCTTGCCGTAGTCGGCATATAGATAATCCCCTCTGATCGACCAATTTTCGCTCAACGCGTACTCACCACCCAAGCCGACAACCCAGCCTAGCTTGGTCTCCTTGGTGGAATTGCGCCCCCTGGCACCTACACCCAGAAAATCGTCACTGAACGCTGCATCCAGTTCAATCCGGGCGACTGCAGCGCCGCCTGTCAGATACACCAGCCATCGCTCCTGCGCCCAGCCCAGGCGGGCACGCATCGTCGCCTGCCAATCAGCCTTCACGGACAACTCTTGCGTGAACGCCCCCGCAGAATTGGAGAGATAGACCGCACCAGAGGTGCGCGTTTCGTCAAAACCTAAGGTATTGGCACTGACTTCGAGCCCCAGATACAGGTTGCCGAACTGCCGTCCGAAACCACCGAACACCCCGCCGGAAAGACTCGACTGGGAAAGAGAGCCGTCCGCCTCTTCGATAATCTGCTGAGGATCTGGCGGAGTGAAGTAGGAGCCAGGGAAACCATCTGCGGTAGAAGCCTCGGTAGCCGCACGACTCTCCACCGCCCCCACGCTGCCACCCAGATAACTGCCAGACCAGTCGCGTGCTGCACTTGTTTGGGCCTGGGCGCAGGTCGCGACGTTGATCAGCCCCAAAATACCCAAGGCCGCAGCAATGAATGTGCGCATGTTCATTTCCCTGTCATTGTTGTTGGATGCCGCCAGAATATGGATCGATTGCAAACAGCAGTCGTTATAGCAATCGAAACCACCGCGCAAAAAGTAATCCACCCCGCCCCACTCAATGCAACGATTCATCGCCGTCCAGGTCGGCCAGATCGTCTTCGACCGCCTGATCCTCTGCGGCCTCGACCAGACGCAGGTCATCGAAGTCGGTCTTGAGCCCCTGCTCCATGTCGTCCAGCTCGGCCAGCAGGCTGCGAAAGCTGGTTTCCTCGCGCGGCTCGGCGGCTTCGCCGTCTTGCTGCAGGGCCAGATCAGCGCGCGCCTGCAGGCCTGCCGGCACCTCGGCCTCATCATCCAGCGCCAGCTCGGGCTCCGGTTCCAACTCGCGCAAGGCAGCAAGCGGCGGCAGTTCGTCGAGGCTTTTCAGGTTGAAGTGATCGAGAAAGCCCTTGGTGGTGGCGAACATCGCCGGGCGCCCCGGCACGTCGCGATAGCCCACCACGCGAATCCACTCGCGCTCCAGCAGGGTCTTGGTGATGTTGCTGTTGACCGCCACGCCGCGCACGTCCTCGATCTCGCCACGGGTGATGGGCTGGCGATAGGCGATCAAGGCCAGGGTTTCCAGCAGTGCACGGGAATAACGCTGCGGGCGCTCCTCCCAGAGCCGACCGACCCAGGGCGCGAAGCGCTCGCGCACCTGCAACCGGTAGCCCGAAGCCACTTCCTTCAGTTCGAAGGCGCGACCCTCACAAGAGCGCGCCAGGATGCTCAGTGCATCGCGAAAGACACCGATTTCAGGTCGCTCGTGCTCCTCGAACAGCTCGCACAGACGCTCCAGGGACATGGGCTTGCCCAACGCCAGGAGCAGGCCTTCGAGCACAGTGGCAAGCTGATGCGGATCGGACAGCGTCATCGTCTGGCAAACCTGGAGCAATAAATGGAAAGGGCCGCATTGGACGCGGCCCTGCAGTCTAGCAAATGCCTAAAGCCACTTCAGGCCTGATTGATCTCATGCTCCTCGATGATTTCCGCAACCAGCACCTGATCCGGCCCATCGAGAAAATACTCCTCGGCCAGCGGCGCACGCAGGCGCATGAAAGCCGTCTCGCCGACCTGCATGGTGTGTCCGGGCGCCATCTGCGCACCACTCTGCAGCAGGTAGCTCATCACGTTGTCGAACAGTTCCGAGTAGCGCTCGCCCTCATGATGCCCTTCGGCCAGCACGGCTAGGTCGGGGATGCCGAATACGCCGCCGCCATAGGTGCGCATCCAGGTACCCTGGACACCCTCGACATCGTATTTGACGAAGCCACAGTAAAGCGCGGTCAGCGGCAGATTACGCAAAACCTCCAGACTCTCGCGTCGCAACCCCGGGTCATTGAAGATCGCCGCAGGCAAGGACGTTCTGCCACTTTCATTGAGCACGGCGATGGCGCCGAATTGCGCCAGTGCACCCGCCACTGCCGCCAGCACCACGTATTGCTCCAGCGGGTCGCTGTCGTGGCCGGCGTAATACAGCAGGATATGGCTGGCGTTCGCGCGCACTTCGTCTTTGAGTTCTTGCGAGTAATGCGCCGGAGCGACGCAGGCCTCGACCGACTCCGCAGGAAACGGCGCATCGAAGCCCACCAGCCGAACCACATGAGCCCCCCAGCCTGCCAGCGCGAAGAACGGCTCGACTTCACTGGATACCTCGCAACTTGCCTCGACCATTTCCGGGTGATAGGCACGCAAGGCACTGCTCAGCCCCTCCTGGGTCACCTGCAGCGCAGCGGGGAACAGCACCTGCAGACTGACTCGCCCCTCGCACTCGGGATTGGCAACCAACCCAGTTAACTCTGCCGTGTTGTCGTCTCTGCGGCCGAAGAAACGCGAAAAAATACTCACCTGAAACTCCCTTTAGCAAATGCTCCCAAATACTGCTCGCCCTATTGTGGAGACGGTTGCGACTCCTCCACTTCCTGCTCGATGCGAGCCCGAACATGGATGGCGGCAAACGGCGTATTCTGCACCAGCTCGACCAGCGATTCCTTGATCAACTCGAGAATTGCCATAAAGGTCACCACCACGCCAAGCCGGCCTTCTTCAGCGGTGAACAACTCGACGAAAGGCACGAAGGCGCCGCCCTTGAGGCGCTCCAGCACCTCACTCATGCGCTCGCGGGTGGACAGCGCCTCGCGGGTGACCTGGTGGCTTTCGAACATGTCGGCGCGGCGCAGCACCTCGGCCATCGACAGCAACACTTCCTCCAGGCTGACGTCCGGCAGCAGCTTGCGCGCGCGGGCTTCGGGTGCATCCAGTTTCGCCACGGTCAGGTCGCGGCCGACGCGCGGCAGTTCGTCGATCCCCTCGGCAGCGGCCTTGAAGCGCTCGTACTCCTGCAGGCGGCGGATCAGCTCTGCGCGCGGATCGTCCTCTTCTTCCTCGGCCTCGGTCGAACGCGGTAGCAGCATGCGCGACTTGATCTCGGCGAGCATGGCGGCCATGACCAGGTATTCGGCGGCCAGCTCCAGGCGCACCGTATGCATGAGTTCGACATAGCCCATGTACTGCTTGGTGATCTCGGCAACGGGGATATCGAGGATGTCGATGTTCTGCTTGCGGATCAGATACAGCAGCAAGTCCAGCGGCCCCTCGAACGCTTCGAGGAAGACTTCCAGGGCATCCGGAGGAATGTACAGGTCCAGCGGCAGCTCGGTGACCGCCTCACCGTAAACCAGGGCGAACGGCAGCTCCTGCTGGGCGCCGGCCTGGCTGTCCGGGACTGCTGCGGCGGGCTCACTCATCGACTGGCGCTCCTTCAACGATAATTCAGACCCATGGCCATGCGTACTTCGGCCAGGGTTTCACGCGCTTCGTCACGCGCCCGTTCGGCGCCTTCGGCGAGGATGCTGCGCACCAGGTCCGGGCTATCCTCATAGTCGACGGCCCGCTGCTGCAGGGGCGCCAGCTCGCTCTGCAGCGAGGAGCACAGCGCGCTCTTGCAGTCGAGGCAACCAATCGAGGCGCTGCGGCAGCCCTCGATCACCCAGTGCAACTGCTCGTCAGTGGAATACAGCTGGTGCAGCGGCCAGACCGGGCAACGTTGCGGCTCACCCGGATCGTCACGGTGCACCCGAGCTGGATCGGTGGGCATGCGCCGCAGTTTTTCCTCGAGCTCGGCATCGCTATCGCGCAGGAATATCGCATTGCCACTGGACTTGGCCATCTTCTGCCCGTCCAGGCCAGGCACGCGCGAAAACTCGGCAAGAATCGGCTGCGGCTCGCTCAGGATCACCTTGCCGCCACCTTCCAGGTAGCCGTACAGGCGCTCCTGATCGCCCAGGGTGATGCTGCTCTGCTCCTTGAGCAAGGCCCGCGCCGTCTCCAGCGCTTGTGCGTCACCCTGCTCCTGATAGGCCTTGCGCAGGTTGCTGTAGAGCTTGCCGAGCTTCTTGCCCAGCTTGCCGACAGCAGCTTCGGCCTTGCGCTCGAAATCCGGCTCGCTGCCGTACAGGTGATTGAAGCGGCGCGCCACTTCACGGGCAAATTCGATGTGGGGGAGCTGATCGGCACCGACTGGCACCTGTCCCGCGCGGTACAGCAAAATATCTGCTGCCTGCAGCAAGGGGTAACCGAGAAAGCCGTAGGTGGACAGGTCCTTGCCACTCTGATGCTCCTGCTGCTCCTTGTAGGACGGCACGCGCTCGAGCCAGCTGAGTGGGCATATCATCGACAGCAGCAGATGCAGCTCGGCATGCTCCGGCACCTGCGACTGCACGAACAGCGTCGCGGAACTGGGGCTTACGCCCGCAGCCAGCCAGTCCACGGCCATATCCATGACGTGCTGGGAAAGCTGGCCGGCATCGGCGTATTCGGTGGTCAGGGCATGCCAGTCGACGATGCAGAAGAAGCAGTCGTACTCATGCTGCAACCTGACCCAGTTTTTCAGCACACCGTGGTAGTGCCCGAGATGAAGACGACCGCTCGGACGCATTCCTGACAGCACCCGACGTTCGGAGTCGTTGAGGCTCAAACCGTTCTATCCAAAATCCAGACAAGGCCACGGAGTATAGGGCAGCTGCCTCCACAACGGAAAAGGCGATGTCAGAGATCGTTGAACGGCGTCGGGTCGCCGCAACCGACGCGCAGAACTTCCGGACTGTCGTCAGCAAGATTGACCACGGTGGAGGCTTCCAGCCCGCCAAAACCACCGTCGATGATCAGATCGACATGGTGCTCGAGAATCCGGCGCATTTCGTAAGGGTCGGACATCGGCAGCTCGTCGCCCGGCATGATCAGGCTGACGCTCATCAGCGGCTCGCCCAATTGCTCCAGCAACGCCAGGGCGATCGGGTGGCTGGGTACGCGGATGCCGATGGTACGGCGCTTGGGGTGCAGCAACATGCGCGGCACTTCGCGGGTGGCGTTGAGGATAAAGGTGTAAGGACCCGGGGTGTGATTCTTCAACAGGCGGAAGGCCGCAGTGTCGACCTTGGCGAACAGCCCGATCTGCGAGAGATCGCGGCAGACCAGGGTGAAGTTGTGCTTGTCGTCGAGCTGACGCAGGCGACGAATGCGCTCTACGGCATTCTTGTCACCGATCATGCAACCCAGCGCATAGGAGGAGTCGGTCGGATAGACCACCACGCCACCACCGCGAATGATTTCCACAGCCTGTTTTATCAGGCGTGCCTGTGGGTTTTCCGGGTGAACCTGGAAAAATTGACTCACACTTGCTCCCAGCTCATGAAGTGACAGCGGATGGCTGTGCATGTTCGAAGCGCTCCCAGAGCGCAGTCAGGTCATCAGGCAACGGGCGATACATGCCCAACTCGGACCAGTCGCCAGGCGCGTGGAAATCGCTGCCGACACTGGCCATCAAGCCGAACTCGCGCGCCAGAATCGCCAGACCTCCGACTTGTTCGGCGGGCTGCATGCCATTGACCACTTCCAGGGCATGACCGCCGGCCGCCGCGAAATCGGCCACCAGGCGTCGACGCTTACTGCGAGTAAAGTCGTACTGCCACGGATGCGCCAGGCTGATCCAGGCTCTGGCCGAACGCAGGGTGGCGATGGTTTCTTCAAGCATAGGCCAGTGCTGCTTGACGTCACCCAACTTTCCCGAGCCCAGCCACTTGCGAAACGCCTCGGCGCGATCACGCACATGGCCGGCGCGCACGAGAAATTCGGCGAAATGCGGCCGGGCCGGCGCATTGCCGCTATCGCCCAGCTCCTGCTGAACGGCCCGCGCGCCCTCCAGAGCGCCCGGCATACCTTTGGCCTCGAGGCGTCGGTCGATTTCTTCAGCACGCTGCCAGCGCCCATGGTGCAAGGCATCGATGGCAGCACACAGCGCCGGCGCCTCGCGCTCGAAGGCATAGCCCAGGACGTGGATGGTCGCCCCACCCCAGGTGCAGGACAGCTCGATGCCATTGATCAGTTGCATATCCAGAGCCGCCGCTGCGCGGCGCGCTTCATCGAGCCCTTCCAGCGTGTCATGATCGGTCAACGCCAGCAGACGCACGCCCCGCTCATGCGCCCGGGCCACCAGTACGGCGGGGGCCAGGGCGCCATCGGAGGCGGTGCTGTGGCAATGCAGATCGACAATCATGGCGGCGCTTTCGTTGAGATTGATGTTTGTTATTATGCCCCACATCCGCGCCAAGGCTGTTACCGCGTGGCGCAAATGCGTTATCCCTCCCCGCTTCGACCCCAAATAAGGACTGAGATGCTCTACGCCATCATCGCCACCGACGTCGAAAACTCCCTGGAAAATCGTCTGGCCACCCGCCCCGCTCACCTCGCTCGTCTGGAGCAGTTGAAGCAGGAAGGTCGCCTGCTGCTGGCCGGCCCGCACCCGGCCATCGACAGCAATGATCCAGGCCCGGCGGGCTTCAGCGGCAGCCTGGTGGTTGCCGAGTTCGACTCCCTGGAAGCTGCCCGGCAATGGGCCGACGCCGATCCGTACCGCACAGCCGGCGTGTATGCCAACGTGTTGGTCAAACCTTTCAAGAAAGTCCTGCCCTGACGAAGTGCCACCCACGCTGCTTTCGCACACAAGGAATCGCGATGCGCCCGATCCCGCTGTCCCTGCTGGTCACCGTGATGCTGACCTGTGCTTCGGCGCAGGCAGAAGAACAACCCGCTCAGCCGTCTGTCCCGGCAGCCACGCTCGACAGCCAGGTGCTGGAACAGCGCCTGGCGCAAAGCGAGCAACTGCGCAACGAGCAGGAAGCGAGCAGCGCCGTGCAACTGCAACGCCTGCGCCAGGAAAATCAGCGTCTGCGCTTGCAGCTCAAGGAGAGCCAGGCGCAGGCTCAACCCCGATTGCTCAGCGAGCAACAGACCTGGTTCGCCCTGGGCGCCGCCCTGAGCCTGATCTCGATGCTATTCGGCGTCCTGTTGCGTGGCTCTCGCAAGACCCGCCGCGAGTGGATCAACTAAACCATGAGCCGCCTGCTGCTGATCGATGACGATCAGGAACTCTGCGAACTGCTTACCCGCTGGCTGACCCAGGAAGGTTTTCAGGTCACCGCTTGCCACGAAGCCGGCGGCGCCCGTCAGGCACTTGCCGCACAGACGCCCGAGGCTGTGGTGCTGGATGTCATGCTGCCAGACGGCAGCGGTCTGGAGTTGCTCAAGCAATTGCG
>CAMPIF010000123.1 GCA_946886245.1 Ectopseudomonas composti
TGCTTTCGTCGCAGCGCTCGAAGGTGCGGCCCAGACGGTGGCTGGACTGCTTGCTGGTCGGGTGCTTCTCGGCGCCCAGGCACACGCGGGCCATGGCCTGCACGGCTTCGACCGGGTATTCGCCGGCGGCGCTCTCGGCCGACAGCATCACCGCATCGGTGTAGTCCAGCGCGGCGTTGGCCACGTCGGAGACTTCGGCGCGGGTCGGCATCGGGCTGTGGATCATCGACTCCATCATCTGCGTGGCGGTGATCACGGCTTTGTTCAGGCGACGGGCGTGGGCGATGATCTTCTTCTGGATACCGACCAGCTCGGCATCGCCGATTTCCACGGCCAGGTCGCCACGGGCAACCATCACCGCGTCACTGGCGCGGATCAGGCCGTCCAGCGCTTCGTCATCGGCCACGGCTTCGGCGCGTTCGATCTTGGCCACCAGCCAGGCTGTGCCGCCGGCTTCGCTGAGCAGGCGCCGGGCGTAGTCCATGTCGGCGGCATCGCGCGGGAAGGACACGGCCAGGTAATCCAGGTCCATCTCGGCAGCGACCTTGATGTCAGCCTTGTCTTTCTCGGTCAGCGCCGGTGCGGTGAGGCCACCGCCACGGCGGTTGATGCCCTTGTTGTCCGACAGCGGGCCGCCGATCAGCACGCGGCAGTGCAGCTCGTCGGCACCCTTGAGTTCGACGCGCATGACCACGCGGCCGTCGTCGAGCAGCAGTTCATCACCGACATCGCAGTCCTGGATCAGCGCCGGGTAGTCGATGCCGACCACGTCCTGGGTGCCGGCCGTGCGCGAGTGGCTGGAGGAGAGGCGGAACAGGTCGCCGTCCTTGAGCTCGATGCGCTTGTTCTCGAATTTGGCGATGCGGATCTTCGGGCCTTGCAGGTCGCCGAGCAGGGCGACATGACGGCCGTGCTTGGCGGCCAGCTCGCGAACCAGAGTGGCGCGCGCCTTGTGGTCGTCCGGCGTGCCGTGGGAGAAGTTCAGACGGGCCACGTCGAGACCGGCGAGGATCAGTTGTTCCAGCACTTCCGGCGAGTTGCTGGCCGGGCCCAGGGTGGCGACGATTTTGGTGCGGCGAAAGGTCATGCACGAACTCCCTAGTGAACTATGTCCGGGAGGCTACTACGGCGCCGGGCTGTAGTCATTGTTCCTGTGCACTACCCTTTGCCGTGCGGTTTTATCACCTGCTGATCGTACTCGACAGGTTCCAGCACCCGTTCTGCGGTGTGGCCGACCAGATGGACATGGGGGAGGGCGCCCATCACCAGCGGACCGATATTGTGCTCATGCACGAAACGCGGGATGACGTGCTCTGCAAAACCGTCCAGCAGATGGGCCTGCGCTCTATCGATGGCGTGCTGGGTGATCAGTCTGTCGCAGGCTTCGCGCTGCTCGCGGCTGCACCGAGTCACGTAGTCTTCATATGCCTGCGCTACCTCGGCGTCGAGCAATAATGATGGAGGGCGGCAGGTTTGCCGCTGTTCAGTTTTTGCCTGGGCTGTCGATACACTGCTCATTGGAGGAATTGCCCATGCGTACCCTGATCATTCTGGCCGTGGCCCTGGTTGCCACGGGTTGCACCCGTGTCTCGCTCGACCATCATCTGAACAACGCCTATCGCGCCTACCACGAGGGCGATTGCGCCCGTGTCGCGCTGGAGCTGTCGCAGGCCGAGCGCAAGAGCCGCTCGCGCAATTATCTGCAGCCGGAGATTTCCCTGTTGCGCGGCCAATGCCTGGAGCGCGAGAGCCTGTTCGTCGATGCCGCGCAGACCTACCAGTTCATCATCGCGCGCTATCCGGCCAGCGAGTACGCCTACCGTGCCCGCGCGCGGCTGCAGACGCTGGAGCAGTTGGGGCATCACAGCCCGGCGACTGCGGCCAAGGTCAGTCCGGCCACCCTCTGAGCCTTCGGTCGTCCTGCGTTCCTCGACGACGTGGTGCGGTATAAGCTGGCATATGTCGCTCATGGAGGATGAACATGCGCCACTTGTTGTTGATCGTTGCACTGTTGCCCACGCTGGCCACAGCCGAAATCTATCGCTGGACGGACGAGCAGGGGCGAGTGCATTTCGGCCAACGGCCCGTTGCCGGGGCTGAAACCGTGCAGGTGAGGCCGCAGGTGATCGAGCGCGATGAACACACGCGTGAGCGTGAGGAGCGCCGTCAGCGTTTCTACGATGCGCGTCGTGAAGAGCAACAGCAGGCTGCGGCGTCAGCAGCTGCGCAGCGCGAAGAACGGGCCAACGAATGCCGTGATCTGCGCCGACACCTGGCGCAGATGCCGGAAGGTTTTCGCTACTATCGCAAGGACGCCAGCGGCGAGCGCATCTACTACAGTGATGAAGAAACCGACACCGCTCGTCGCCAGCTGCGTGAGCGGATAGCCCAACGCTGTTCTTGAGGGTGGTTAAGTGGTCGTAGTAGGGCCATACTCAAGCTCCTTTGTAGCGATTTGCCACTATGCGTAGCCAGCGCCGAATCGAACGCCATCAGTTGCCCTACTACCTGAAGGTGTTCAATCGCATCACCGACAAACCGATGGGCTCCATCGGCAATGTCTCCCTCGACGGCCTGATGCTGATCAGCCAGTTGCCGATGCTGGTGGGCGCACGCTTCGACATGCGCCTGAAGATTCCAGGCCAGCCTGGCATGCATTTCATCGACTTCTCCGCCAACTGCCAGTGGTGCCGTGAAGATGTCACGCCCGGCATCTACGATTCCGGGTTCGCCCTGGTGGCACCGCCTGCCGACTACGTCGAGATGATCGACGCGCTGCGTTACTACTTCAGTTTCCACGGTCTGGCGGCGTCTGCCTGATATTTCGCTCGTGCGAGCCGCCTGAGGCGGCCGTGCTCTGCCGCTTCAATGCACCGCAGGCGTACGCGCCAGGTCGCGCAAGCGCTGGCTCAACTGCAGGCGCAGCCCTTCTTCCTCACAGAACAGCAGCGCGTGTTCCAGGTCATAGCGCTCACCCTGGGGGCAATCCAGTCGTCGATAGACGTCCGCGCGCGCCAGGTGATCGACCAGGTTCGGCGGGCCGAGCTGCAGGACGCGCTCGGCATCCTTGAGTGCCGCCTCGGGCGCATCGTGCTGCACGTGCAGCAGGCGCAGATTGCGAGACAGGCGCCGCAGCATGTCGGCGGCATTGGCTGTCTGCAGGTGCACAGCGCTGAGTTCGACATCCGGGCCCACCTGGCGATAGAGCTGATCACGGCAGTCGCGGGTGTACAGGCGGCGCCCGCCGCAGGGGTCGAGCAGGTGATCGGCGCCAGGTACACGGAGCATGAAATGACCCGGGAAATTCACGCCCTGCAGTGGAATATCCAGGCGGCGCGCCACTTCCAGCGCGATCAATGCCAGGGGCAGCGGCTGGCCGCGTCGGCGGCGTAGCACTTCATGCAGCAGGGAATGGTATGGACGTGTCACGCCTTCGTCGTCTTCCTGGAAATCGAGCTCGGCCAGTCGGCGCAGCAACGGCTGCGCCAGTTCGCGAGCGGGCAGGGCGGGTAGCCCGGCGCTGACCTGCAGCAACAGGCTGTGCAGGTCGCTCAGTATCTGCGTGGGCTGGAGCTGATCATCGTGTTCGGCGGCGATCCACAGCGCCGCCTCGAACAGGGCGGGTGGATCGCGTTGCAGGCACTGCAGGCAGGCTTGGCGTGGGTTCATAGCATTCTCCACTGGATTGTGCTTTTGTAGCCCCTGGCAAGGTCGTCGTCCAGTGTGGCTCTCCTATACTGAGGCCTGAAGTCCGACCGGGAGCTCGCCCATGTTCAGCATGATGGAAGCCGCCCGCCTCGAGGCCCTGCACCTGGCCGAGGATCCGGCCAGCGGTCTCAAGGCCGTTATCGCCATTCACAGCACCCGCTTCGGGCCAGCACTCGGCGGCTGTCGTTACCTGCCCTATGCCGATGAACAGAGTGCCATTGGCGATGCCATTCGTCTGGCTCAGGGCATGAGCTACAAGGCGGCGCTGGCGGGCATCGACCACGGTGGTGGCAAGGCGGTGATCATCCGTCCGCCGCACCTGCAGAGCCGCGCCGCGCTGTTCGAAGCCTTCGGGCGTTTTATCGAAACCCTCAATGGGCGTTACATCACCGCCATCGACAGCGGCACCTCCAGTGCCGACATGGACTGCATCGCCCAGTACACCCGTCACGCAACCAGCACGACCAGCGAGGGTGATCCGTCACCGCACACCGCAATGGGCGTGTTCGCGGGTATTCGCGCCACCGCCCAGGCGCGTCTTGGCAGCGACGATCTGGAAGGACTGCGAGTCGCCGTTCAGGGCCTGGGCAATGTCGGCTTCGCCCTGGCCGAAGCGCTGCATGCCGCTGGCGTCGAACTGCTGGTCAGCGACCTCGATGCCGGGCGCGTGCAACTGGCCGTCGAGCAGCTGGGGGCGCACCCGATTGCCAGCGATGCGCTGCTCACCACGCCCTGCGACATCCTTGCGCCTTGCGGCCTGGGTGGCGTGCTGAATGCGCAGACGGTCGCCCATCTACGCTGCGCAGCGGTGGCAGGGGCTGCCAACAATCAGCTGGCCAGCCCCGAAGTGGCCGACCAACTGGAGGGTCGCGGGATTCTCTACGCGCCGGATTACGTGCTCAATGCCGGAGGGCTGATCTACGTGGCACTGCGTCATCGCGGTGAGGAACTGCCGGCGATCACCGCGCACCTGGCGCAGATCAGCCGGCGTCTGACCGAAGTCTACGCCCATGCCCAGGCTGAAAAACGTTCCCCTGCGCGAGTCGCCGACTATCTGGCGGAGGGCCTGCTTTATCGCACCTAGCTGCTAGCCGAGCCTTTCCAGACGAGGGGCGAAGCGAAAGACCAAGGCCAGACCGAGCAGGATCGCGACCATCCCGACCAGAGCGCTGGCCGAAAGGCGGTTCCCCAGCAGCACGTAATCAAGGACAGCCGTAGTCACCGGCACCAGATAGAACAGGCTGGTGACATTGACCAGATTGCCGGTCTGGATCAGCCGATACAGCAGCAGCTGTGCGCCCACCGAAATCACCAGTCCCATCCACAGCAGCGGTACGATCAAGCCGACTTCAAATCGCACCTGCCACTCCTGACTGGGCAACACTATCAGGCTGACCCACAGACAGAGGCCATACTGCAGCGGCAGGGCACGCATGGGCGTCTGTCGCAGGTTCTTCTGGACGATGGTGCCGCAGGTGATGCAGAACAAGGCACCAAGAGCCAGCGCCACGCCGGACAGTGATATCGCGCTGCCCAGTAAGCCGTCCGCGACGATTATCACCAGTCCGGCCATGGCCAGCAGCAAACCGAGCATACGCAGCCGCGATGCGCGCCGCTCAAGCAGCAGGAGGGTCAGGATGGGTTGTACGCCGAGTACCGTCGCCAGTACACCGGGGGTGACGCCTTTGGCCAGCGCCAGCATGTAGCAGATGCTGTAGCCGCCGATCATCAGCAGGCCGGCCTTGGCGGTTGGCCAGCGCAAGTCAGGTTCGGGTAGCCGGACCCCGGAAAAACACGCGATCAGCAGCAGTGCTGCAAAGGCGAGGGCAAAACGCAGGACCAGAAAGGCGAAGGGAGAGGCATGGTCCAGCCCCAGGCGAGCGAATATCGCACCACCGGACCAGAGCAATACGAACAGAGCCGTCGCACCAAAGGTGCGCACAGAAGTCGAGTCGAAACACATGATGGAACACCTGTCGAAAAATCCGCATGAGCTCCGCGCAGGCGAAAATACGCGTATCGGCAGGGCCGACAGAGCGGAGCAAGGAAAGGCGGGATTAGCCCGCTTGGACGGAGGCCGGCGGTGGAGGTGTGCCGGCGCGACAGGCTGGTGGTGGCGCGCAGCCATCGGCAGCGGCGCGGCAGGCGACGCTGGCGAAATCGTGTAGGCAATGCGCGGAGATGGTCATGCAAGCAGGTTCGACTATGGTGCACAAGCCCGAAGGCTAGCCTGCCACGCCAGCCTGGTCAATCGTTGACAGCTTCCTTGGCCATGGCCGCTCAACCAATATCTGCTGGCCGCCGCCGGCGTGAGCATCGAGATAGACCCCGCTTGCAACGGATCATCGGATGTCCTCCATGGCCTGCGGCAATGCCGCACCTGGCGCGGCTTGCGGGGCATCTGTCTGTGCGGCGGGGGGCGAGCAGGTGAGCGGCGCCAGGTACACCTGGCAGTGAATGACCAGGGTCAGCGGCTCTGGCTTCAGGCTCTCTTTTGCAGAGTGGCCAGACTGCCATACAGCGCCAGAAGACGCTGGTATTCATCCTCGTCGTGAAAGCGACAGGTGCCGTGCCCGAACTCCTTGGCCACTTCCACGACGAATTTCACCGCCAGAGCAATATCCACCTCATGGCTGGCGCCTGTGGCACAGCCGGGCACCAGCGACTCGCTGCACAGGGCGACGCCCACTACCGGCACGGCGGTGGCCGTCGAGGGTTGCAGGATGCTGTTGAGGTGGTACACGCCGTTGCCGTAAGGCGTGATGTCCTGAGTGGTGATCGGAAAGGTGACCGGCGCACGCCCACTGGTGGCCTCCATGATGCGCAGCAGGTCCTCGGCGACGCGCAGGATGTAGCCCTGCTTCACGGTCGGTGAGAGCGCGTAGCCCTTGTGGTTGAGGATTCGATTGCCCTTGGTGGCATCGATCGACAGAATCGCCTCAGCCTGGGCAATGGCTTCGTTATCGACCATCGTCACATCGTCGATGGGCGCGTCCATGAAGTCCACAGGCGTGCGTGGCAGGGTCGGCGCGTCGGGACAGATATGCGTGATGATGGTCACGTCGCCGGCCAGCACATCGCCTTTACCCTGCATTTCGGCCAGTTTCAGCGCGCTGGCCAGCGCCGCGATGGCGCCGTCGGCGTCAGAAACCAGGCCCAGTCGTGCCGGGCGCGCGCCAATGCCGCCCAGGCGGCCGATTATGCCCAGGGTTGGCGCCAGGCCGCCGGCTTCCTTGCCGTTGCTACCGATCACGTCGATGCGCACGAAATCCGTCGTACCCCGCGCGCCATCGACCTGCCAGGTTCGCGCTCTGACCCGTGGGCAATGCTCGAACAGCTCGATCACCTGCTGACCACTGATGAAGGCATCGTCGAGCAACTCGAAGATCTGCAGCGTCTGTCGCAAACTCATGGTCTATTCCTCGCGAGTAGGGTGAGCGGCGTGCTGCCAGGCTTTTCTCAAGGAACAGCCAGCGCCGGGCTGGCGTCACTTGCGTGCGCTGGAAAGCATCGAACTGAAGAAGCTGTACAGCGCGTCACCGGCAATGAAGCCGGCCGCGACGATATCCATCTGATCCTGGCCCTTCTCGCCCCAGCGGCGCAGTACCAGCAGGCGCAGGGCGATGCCCAGGAGCACCGCCCAGCCGGCAGTGGCACTGTTGATCAGCAAGCCGGTGGCGAGCAACACGCCGAGCTGGCGTTTCGGGCCGCCGCAGAACTGCACGATGGCGCCAGGAATGGCCCAGGTCAGCAGGGCGATGGCAATGCCTGGCTGCAAGCCTGCCTCGATGGTCTTGGCGAAAACCCGCGCAGCCGGTGGCACCAAGTCCTGCTGGAAATAGCTGGCGTGAGACAGATAGACCACGATGATGGCGATGACGAAGGCCAGCATGGCGGCGATCAACTGGGTGCGTCGTCCCAGCAGTTCCTGCGGCATGTCCTCGCCGTATCCGCGCAGAATGAAGCCCGTTTTCAGATCGAAGCCCATATCGGCGAACGCCGGTCCGGTGGCAGCGGTAAAGCCGGTGAGTACGCACAGGGCCAGAGGTGGAAAACCGAGCAGAATGCCGATGATCAACGTGATGAGGGCCACCGCGAAGGCCGGAAACCAGCCCGAATGCATGGCGGCAATGCCCACGATCAGCTCGTGCACGAATGCGGCAAAGGCCGCGTACAGCACGAATGCCGTGAGCATGACCAGCGACATCTCGCTGTACAGGCCCGTCGCCAGTGCGAGCAGCGCGGCAATCGTGACGTAACCCAGCGCACCCAGGCCCAGCGCCACGCGCACTTCGCTATCGGGCTGGCTGTGTGTCGCCGCCGTGCCCGCGGTTTTCCGGCAGATGATCAGCACCACCTGAGCCAGCGCTACCAGGCCGGCGCCGACCATCACGCCATGCGGCAGGTAATGAGCGTTGAGGTCGAACCCGGTCAGTGGTTCGCTATAGGCCCGGATCAACAGCCCCACACCGAACATCGTCAGTGCCCAGATATTGCCGATGAAGGCGGTACCGAAGGCCGCCATCGGGATTTTCAGGATGGAGCCGACAATCCCGATGGCCACGCCAATCAGCAGCAGGCGTGCCTGGATGCCGCCACGGTCACCGGCCTTGATGGATTCGGCTGCGGCGATGCCGGGGGGCCAGGCGGCGGTGGCGGGAAAGACTTTGGTATCGAAGAGCCGATACAGCAGGTAGGCATCGAGCAGCATCGCGACGGCCACGCCGCAGAACATCGGCATGATCAAATGCGGCAGGCCCATCACGTAGGGCAGGGCAATGGGCGCCAGCAGGCTGTTGGCTGCACCGAAGGTGGCCGAGGAAATGACCGTTTGCGCCAGGTTCTGCGTCTCCAGTACCCGAAAGCGTCGAAAAGCCTGCCAGGGCAGGCGAGCCAGCAGCATCGCCACCAAGGCGCCGATGATCGAGGTGATCGGCGTTACCCCCAGTGTAGTGATCAACTGTATGCCGATGATTGCGCCCACCACGGACAACAGCACCATGACGAACAGTATGCCGATATCGCTCAATAAAGGGTTGTGCTGCGCAGGCTTCATAATTGGTCCCTGACGGGTTCGGTGGTTATTGCGAAGGACGTGCAAATTGTTTTTATGAGTTTCGCTATAAGGAACTTGTAGGGCGCAATTACGGGTAGGATTTTAAATGGAGAGTTGGGCTTCTGTAGGTTGTGTGCAAGTGTTTACAGTGCGGATGCTGGCAATTGGCTGGGTGGCTCCCAGTAACTGTCTCCCAGTGTTTCGCCCAGTGTTCGCGATACAGCCATCAAGGCTGCGAGCACTTCGGGTGCACAGGGTTGACCCTCGCTCAGTGAGGGGTACGACAGGCACAGTCCCACCGTTTCGCTGCGGTGCTTGTTGCAGACGGTCGTCGCCAGCGAGCTGATGCCGGGCAAGATTTCATTGCGTGCCAGTGACCAGCCGCGCGAGCGGATTCGCGCGAGCTCGGTCAGCAATGCCTCGAGTGTCTGTGGGGACCCAGGCGACTGCACGCGGTAGCCTTCGGCATAGTGGCTGCGCACCTGCTCATCGCTCTCTCGCGCCAGCAAGGCGCGGCCTACGGAGGTTTCGGCGGCAGGCGACAGGGCGCCAACCGGCGTCACGACATGCATGAAGTGCCTGCCCGGCAGCGCGCGCATCACCCGCCCCTCGCACCCTTCCAGCACCGCGATGTACCCCGTGCACACGCTCAGGTGATCGAGTCGCCTCATGGCCGTCGCGGCACTCTCGACCAGCGGTGTCGACAGGTAGAAGCCGGCCACTTTCAGCAGCAGACTGCCGATGTGGTAGTGGCGAGTGTGCGGGTCGCGTTCCAGCCAGTGCTGACTTTCCAGGGTTTTCAGTAAACGCGACACGGTACTTTTTGGAAGTTCCAGTTGCGCGACTACTTCACTGAAGCTAATGCCTGGCTGACTGAAGTTTGTTTGCCGTTGCGCAAATAAAGACAATATTGCAGCGGCGTTTTCCAATGTGCTCATACCACTCCTTGTTCCGTTATATGGAACTCTATATGTGGCCGATTTTGGAAAAATTAAAACTCGCGCTAATGATCGTCAAGTCATTTATTGGTTATTGTTGAAGTGGCTATTATTGTGGGTGATATCTATTTAGTGGCATCGGAATTGACC
>CAMPIF010000124.1 GCA_946886245.1 Ectopseudomonas composti
AAATACACCAAGGCCCTTCGATGACGGGCCTTGTTGTTTGTGGGCGCTGTACTTCGTAGGGCGGGTGAAACCCGCCGAAAGGCATGGCGGGTGGCACCCGCCCTACGGTCGAAGGCGCGGTGCGCACGGCGCACCCTACATCGCCATCGCGGTTCTGTAGCCCGGATGCAATCCGGGGAAAGGCGTCGGTCAGGCCTGGATTTCATCCGGGCTACGGGCTGTCGGTTCAAAAATTCGCAGCGCGAGACTTACCCTCTCCCGCCCTTCGGGCACCCTCGGCTTGGGCATCCTGCGTCGCTCTACCTCCTGCATCCATGCAGTCGTCTCCCGCAAGCGGGAGGGGGCATCAGAAGGCCGCCAAGCGGCCGCTTTTATTCAGTACGCCAGACGATCTCGGTTTCACCATCGGCATCGACCTTGATCCAGCGGTCGGCCTCTTCATCGCTTTCATCTTCCACCCAGGTGCCGGGTGCGCAACGCACCTGCACGCCGAGTGCGGCATGGGCAGCACGGGCGCAGGCGAGGTCGTCGGCCCAGGGGGTGGCATCGCTTTCCAGGTACAGGCTGTGCCATTTGCCCACGGCTTTCGGCAGCCAGGTTACCGGCACGTCGCCGGCCTGGCACTTGAAGGTCTGGCCCTTTTGCTGCCAGTCGCTGCAGGGGCCCAGGGCTTCACCCAGCCACTGCGCCACGGCATCGCGTTCGGCGTCTTTCAGGTAGATCTCGATATCGGGTTGGCGCATGGCTTCTGATCCTGAGGGCTGGTGCTCTAAGTTTTGACGATCCAATCGTAGCGGATGGCAACGGTAACTTCGAAGGGCGCGGCGATCACCGCTTCGCGGCGTTCGGCGCTGGCGCGCCAGCCGTGCGGGGTCATGGCCAGCAGGTCGGCGCGAGCCTGGGCATCGTTCAACTGCAGCGCAAACTCGAGGGTTTCGCTATGGGCCAGGTGCATGCCGGGCGGAATCAGCGCCAGGTGCTTCTCGTCGTCATAGTCACGCACTTCGTCGTAGAGCTTTTGCCGCAATTGCATCAGGTGCACGCGGGTTGGGCCCATGCGCAGCAAGCCGCCGCCGGGTGCGAGCAGACGTTTGGCTTCGCTCCAGTCCAGCGGGCTGAAAACGCTGGCCAGCAGCTCGCAACTGGCATCGGCCAACGGTACGCGGGCCATGCTTGCCACCAGCCAGTTCAGTTGCGCAGCACGTTTGCACGCGCGTTTCACCGCCTCACGGGAGATGTCCAGGGCGTAGCCGTCAGCGGCGGGCAGGGCGCGGGCGATCTGTTCGGTGTAGTAACCCTCGCCGCAGCCGATATCCAGCCAGCGCGCCGGCTTGTACTCGGCTGCCAGTGCGGCCAGGCGTGCGGCCAGCGGCGCGTAGTGGCCACCGTCGAGAAAGCGTCGGCGGGCCTCGACCATGGCGGCGTTGTCGCCGGGGGCGCGACTGTTCTTGTGCTGCACCGGCAGCAGGTTGAAGTATCCCTGGCGCGCGCGGTCGAAGCTGTGCCGGTTTTCGCAGGCCAGGCCGTTGCCACTGGGCATCAGCGGCGCTTGGCAGATGGGGCAGATCAGCATGGGTGTGCAAGTCGCGTAGCGACTTCCTCCTTGAGTCCTTCTCTCCTTGGGAGAAGGTGGCGCGCAGCGCCGGATGAGGGCAATGGGCGGATCAAGTTGGGAGGACGCCGGGCATCGGACGTGACCCGCCCATCATGCCAGCAACTTCACCATGGTCTGGTAATAGACTTCGGTCAGCAGGTCCAGATCGCTGGCCAGCACGCGCTCGTTGATCTGATGGATGGTGGCGTTGACCGGGCCGAGTTCGACCACCTGGGTACCCAGGGTGGCGATGAAGCGGCCGTCGGAGGTGCCGCCGCTGGTGGACGGCGTGGTGTCGCGGCCGGTGACGCTCTTGATGCTGGCGGCCACGGCGTCCAGCAGGTCGCCCGGCTGGGTGAGGAAGGGCAGGCCGGACAGCGCCCACTCCAGGTGGTAGTCCAGGCCGTGCTTGTCGAGGATGGTGGTGACGCGCTGCTGCAGTTCCTCGACGGTGGATTCGGTGGAGAAGCGGAAGTTGAACACCGCTTTCAGCTCGCCGGGGATGACGTTGGTGGCGCCAGTGCCGGCGTTGAGGTTGGACACCTGGAAGCTGGTCGGCGGGAAGTAGTCGTTGCCGTGATCCCAGTGCTCGGCGGCCAGTTCGGCCAGCGCCGGGGCAGCCAGGTGAATCGGGTTCTTCGCCAGGTGCGGGTAGGCGACATGGCCTTGCTTGCCGTACACGGTCAGGGTGCAGCCGAGGGAGCCGCGACGACCGTTCTTCACCACGTCACCGAGCAGGGTGGTGCTCGACGGCTCGCCGACGATGCACCAGTCCAGGCGCTCGTTGCGCTCGCGCAGGCGTTCGACCACCGCCTTGGTGCCGTGCTGGGCCGGGCCTTCTTCGTCGCTGGTGATGAGGAAGGTGATGGCGCCCTTGTGGTTCGGGTGGTCGGCGACGAAGCGCTCCACCGCGATGATCATGCTCGCCAGGCTGCCCTTCATGTCGGCCGCGCCACGGCCGCAGAGCATGCCGTCTTCATCGACACGCACGTCGAACGGTTGGTACTGCCAGGCATCCAGCGGGCCGGTGGGCACCACATCGGTGTGGCCGGCGAAGCACAGTACCGGGCCGTCACCACCGCGCTTGGCCCAGAAGTTCTCCACCTCTTCGATGCGCATGTGCTCGACCTCGAAGCCGCAGGCGGCCAGACGGCGCATCATCAGCTCCTGGCAACCTTCGTCGACCGGGGTCACGGACGGGCGGCGGATCAGGTCGAAGGCGAGTTCCAGGGTCGGGGTGAGTGTGGCGGTCATTGCGGCTCCGGTGCGGCGGCTAGCGTGAAGGCCGGCCATATTACCGTGAAAGTCGCGCAGCGACGCCATCCTTGATGCCCTTCTCCCAGCGGGAGAAGGTGGCGCGAAGCGCCGGATGAGGGAGGGCCGTCGGGGGCCGGCGCGGCAAGCGCGTCAAAGTAAAGATCGTTACCGATCAGGTCATAAGGCGCGTCGCGCGGTGCATTCGCGGTCAATGCGACTGGCTATGACAGACCGACGGCTGACCTGTGCGGCGGGCTTGGGTGGGCAGGGTGGTATCCCTATAATGCGCGGCTTGGTTCGGAGGGTGTAATGGGTACTGACGATCAGCGATTCGGCGGCATAGCCCGGCTTTACGGCCAGGAGGGCTATCAACGACTGGCGGCGGCGCACGTGGCGGTGGTCGGTATCGGCGGCGTGGGCTCATGGGCGGCCGAGGCACTGGCACGTTCGGGCGTCGGCGAGATTTCCCTGTTTGACCTGGACGACGTCTGCATCACCAACACCAATCGTCAGGTGCATGCTGTCGAAGGCGCGGTGGGCAAGGCCAAGGTCGACGAGATGGCGGCGCGCATCCGCGCCATCAACCCGGCCTGCGTGGTGCACGCGGTGGCGGATTTCGTCACCCGCGAAACCATGGCCGAGTACATCACCGAGCAGCTCGACGGAGTGATCGACTGCATCGACAGCGTGCCGGCCAAGGCGGCGCTGATCGCCTGGTGCAAGCGGCGCAAGATTCAGATCGTCACCACCGGCGGCGCGGGTGGGCAGGTCGACCCGACGCAGATTCAGGTCACCGACCTGAACAAGACCTTCAACGACCCACTGGCGGCCAAGGTGCGCAGCATGTTGCGCCGCGACTATGGCTTTTCGCGTACGCCGGGGCGCACCTACAGCGTGCCCTGCGTGTTTTCCACCGAGCAATTGCGCTATCCCAAGCCGGACGGCACGGTCTGTCAGGCCAAGGGTTTCGTGGGTGAGGGGGTGAAGCTGGACTGCGCCGGCGGTTTCGGCGCGGTGATGATGGTCACCGCCAGCTTCGGCATGGCCGCTGCGGCCAGGCTGGTAGACAAACTGGTAGCCGGCGCCCGTCGTCCGGCAGAGCGCCAATCGACAACTTGAGAAACGCCCGGGCGCGGCGTTTGACTATGCTGGGCGAAGGGAGAGGTTGCAGTAGCCGACAGGGAGACGTCGAACATGACCGTATCAGAGGTGATTTGTGTCGTACCTGTTTTGTAGCGTCGCACTGAGAAGACGCTGGGCACGGATGCTCGCCTCCCTGATGTTGCCTGTTTTGCTGGTAGCCCTGGGGCCCGTTCAGGCCGAGGCGCGAAAGCTGCGTATCGGCACCGGCGATTGGGCGCCTTATGTCGACCAGGAGCGCAGTGATGGTGGCGCTCTGGCGCGACTGATCAGCGCGGTGTTCGCTGAAGAGGGGTATCAGGTCGAGTTCATCTTCCATCCCTGGGACCGCAACGTCCTGATGCTGCAACAGGGCCAGTTGCACGCGATCATGCCTTATAGCTGCAGCCCCAGCCGGCTCAATTACGGCACCTGTAGCGACCCGCTGGTGCGCGGCGAGATCGTCCTGTTCCATCGTCGCGATCAGGCGTTCGACTGGACCTCGGTCGAGGACTTGCTGAAGTATCACATCGGCACGACGCTGGGTTACTCCTACGGCCCGGCGTTCGACGAGGCGCTGCAGGCCGGCCGCTTGAGCGTCGAGCAGAATGGCAAGGAGGACACCAGCTTTCGTCTGCTGGAGTTGGGTCGTATCGACCTGCACCCACAGGACCGTGCTGTCGGCTATGCCATGTTGAGTCGTTTGTTTCCGGACGATGGCGGTAATATCGTGCATCATCCGCGTCAGTTGAATACCGAGCCGCTGCGCTTGCTATTTCGCAAGGACGATCCTCAGAGCGTCAGGCTGTTGCGCGTGTTCAATGCCAGGCTGCGTGACTTTGCCCGGCGTGGTGACCTGCAGCGCCTGCAGCAGGCGCTCAATTCCGGCAACGCCGATGACTGGAAACCCAGCGCCTCGGCCCAGGCCGTGCGAGACTGAAGCGCACCTGCCTACCTCCTTCCTCCAAGAGTTTTCTACATGCTCAATAACGATGTACTGCGCAGCCTGCGCTATCTGCTGGATGTCAGCGATGGCAAGCTGGAAGAGCTTTGCCGGTTGGCGGACTATCCCGTCGAGCCGGGTCTGATCCCGGCCTGCCTGCTGCGTGAGGACGAGCCCGGTTTTCGTTCCTGCAGCGATGTGCTGCTGGCGCATGTGCTCGAAGGCCTGGTGTTCCACAAGCGCGGCAAGGACGACAGCCGGCCGCGCCTGGCGGTGGAAAAACGCCTGAGTAACAACCTGATCCTGAAGAAGCTGCGGGTGGCCTTCGAGCTGCGTGACGACGATATCCAGGTGATTCTGCAATTGGCTGACCTGCCGATGACCAAGACCGAGCTCAGCGCTCTGTTCCGCGCGCCGGGTCACAAGCACTTTCGCGAGTGCGGCGACCAGATCCTGCGCAATTTTCTGCGCGGGCTGACGCTGCGCGAGCGGGGCTGAGCCTCCGCTGCACATTGCCCAGGGATGTTCTGAACAAGCAGCGTTCGTCACTCCCGCGAATGCGGGAGCCCAGGAAATCCGCAGGTCCGCCTGCGCGGGAATGACGGCTTTTTCAGCCTTTGCCTAGATGGTTTCGGCGGTTGGCCGCTGCCGGCGGCGCGGGACCAGCAATATACCCAGGGCCACTCCCAGGAAACTGGTCAGCAGATCCCCTGCTATGGCGCCTGCGCTTTCCCAACCAGTCTCAGGCAATAGGCAGTCGTAGCTGACGCTGGTGAGCGCAGCGGATTGCACGGGTTGCTGATCCAGCGGTTGTCCCAGGTTGTACTGGGGGATGGCAGCCCAGTCGTCATGGATACGCTGCGTTTCTTCCTGGCTGCATAGATTGCTGTAAAAACTGATGCTGCCAAGGGCGATCAGGCCGAATGCGACCAAGCCGCTGGTGACGAGGCGCCGATTCGGAGCGATCAGCGCCAGGCAAATCCCGGCAAGCAGACCGGACAAGAGCAGGATCAAGATGAAGGGATGCAGCGGCAGCGCCTCGTAGAGGGCATCCGGCAGAAATGCCAGCATTGCTCCAAGCAACTGTGGGCCGACGTAAACCAAGGCGATGCTGAGCAGGGCGGCTAGCCCTACGCGGATAGAGACAGGCATGACTCGCTCCATGAGTTCGGGGGAGGCGAGCATACATCATCGACGCGGGGCGAGGCGGAACCTGCTTCTAGCTTTCTTGCGCCAGCTCGCGCATACGCTGCAGCACCGCATTGAGACCATTGCTGCGTGACGGCGACAGCTGCCGTTGCAGGCCCAACTGGTTGAACCAGTCGACCAGGTCGAGCGCTGCCAGTCTGTCACCGCTGAGCCCATCGACCCGGGCCAGCAATACGGCAAGCAGACCGCGCAGCAGGCGAGCTTCGCTGCTGGCGCGGAAATACCAGATGCCATCCCGGTTTTCTGTCACCAGCCAGACCAGGCTCTCGCAGCCATGCACGCGGTGTTCATCGACGCGTTCGGCTTCGCTCAACGGCGCCAGGCGTTCGCCCCATTGCATCAGCAGGCGCGCACGCTGCTCCCAGCCGGGGCAGGCGCTGAAGGCGTCGAGCGCTTGTTGGGCGGCAGGTGGCAGGCTCATCGCGACGTTTTCCAGATGCCTGTAGGAGCGGCTTCAGCCGCGATGCTCCGGGTGCCGATATTCGCGGCTGAAGCCGCTCCTACGAAAAGCCGTTGGTGGCATTTCATCGCAGCAGCTCCAGGGCGTTATCCAGGGCGCTGAAGAATCGCTGCAGATCCTCGCCGTCGTTGTACAGGCCGAGCGAGACGCGGATCGCACCACTGAGGCCCAGGCCTTTCATCAGTGGCATGGCGCAGTGATGACCGGCACGCACGGCTATACCCTGTTCGGTCAGCAGGTGGGCCAGGTCGGCGTTGTGCACGGCCTCGACGCAGAAACTGGCCAGGGCCAACTGCGGCGCGCCCAGCAGGCGAACACCATCACGCGCTTGCAGACCGGCCAGCAGTTCGGCATGCAGAGCCGCTTCATGCTGACTCACGGCCAGGTGATCCAGGCTGCTCAACCAATCCAGTGCAGCGCCCAGGGCAATGACCGCTGAAACCGCGGGTGTGCCGGCCTCGAAACCCAGTGGCGCAGGGCGAAAGCGCGCCTCGTGGTAGTCGGCATCGAGCACCATCTCGCCGCCGAATTGCCAGTGCTGCAGTTGGCCCAGCGCTTCGCGGCGCCCATACAGCAGGCCGACGCCATCCGGGCCGTAGAGCTTGTGCGACGAACACAGGTAGAAGTCGCAGCCCAGCGCCTGCAGGTCATGACGACCATGCACCGCGCCCTGGGCACCGTCGACCACGCTGAGTGCGCCTTGCGTGCGGGCCAGGCTCAGCAGCTCGCTCAGTGGTTGCCAGCACCCGAGTACGTTGGACAGCTGCGAAACCGCCAGCAAGCGGGTACGCGGGCCGATCAGGCGAGCCGCTTGCTGCAGATCGATGCTGCCGGCGTGATCCAGCGGCAATACCACCAACTCGAGATTGCGCCGCTTGGCCAGTTGCTGCCAGGGCAGCAGATTGGCGTGGTGCTCCAGCGCGCTGACGACGATTTGCTCGCCAGGCTGCAGCAGATGCTCCAGGCCATAGGCAAGCAGGTTCAGTGATTCGGTCGTGCCACGGGTAAAGATGATCTGCTCGGCGCTGGCCGCATTCAGCCACTGTGCCGCCTTGCCACGTGTGGCCTCGAAGGCGCGGGTGGCACGCTCGCCCGGCAGGTGCTGGGCGCGGTGCACATTGGCCACGCCGCCGGCCAGGTAGCCGAGCAGGGCGTCCAGCACTGCCTGCGGTTTCTGCGCAGTGGCGGCGCTGTCCAGATAGGTCTGGCCTTCGGCTTCGAGGGCGAGAATGCCGGGGAAGTCGGCACGCCAGGGGGAGATCAGTGACATGAGGAGCCTATCCCGTAGGGTGCGCCATGCGCACCGGATCGCATGGCTGAGCGGTGCGCACGGCGCACCCTACGTGGGATCAGTTGTGGGCGTGCAGGGCTTCGTTCAGCTCAATAGCCGACTTGTGGGTCTTGCACTCCACGGCGCCGGTCAGCGAGTTGCGACGGAACAGCAGATCCGGCTGACCCGCCAGGTCGCGCGCCTTGACCACCTTGACCAGGGCGTTGCCTTCGTCGAGCAGGTTCACCTTGGTGCCAGCGGTGATGTACAGGCCGGCTTCGACGGTGTTGCGGTCACCCAGCGGGATGCCGATACCGGCGTTGGCACCGATCAGGCAACCTTCGCCGACGCTGATGATGATGTTGCCGCCGCCGGACAGGGTGCCCATGGTCGAGCAGCCGCCGCCCAGGTCCGAACCCTTGCCGACGAAGACGCCAGCGGAAACGCGGCCTTCGATCATGCCCGGGCCTTCGGTGCCGCCGTTGAAGTTGACGAAGCCTTCATGCATCACCGTGGTGCCTTCGCCGATGTAGGCGCCCAGGCGCACGCGGGCGCTGTCGGCGATACGCACGCCGGCCGGTACCACGTAGTCGGTCATTTTCGGGAACTTGTCCACCGAGAACACTTCCAGCAGCTCGCCCTTCAGGCGGGCTTCCAGCTGGCGCCCGGCCAGCTCGGCGAGGTCGACGGCGCCCTGGCTGGTCCAGGCCACGTTGGGCAGCAGCGGGAAGATGCCGGCCAGGCTCAGGCCGTGCGGCTTGACCAGGCGGTGCGACAGCAGATGCAGCTTGAGGTAGGCCTCCGGGGTGCTGGTCAGCGCGGCATCTTCAGCCAGGAAGGTGGCGACCAGCGGGTTGTGGCTTTCGGCCAGGCGGGTCAGCAGCGCCGCTTGAGCGGCGTCCACGCCTTTCAGCGCTTCGGCCAGGTCGGCGGCCTGTGTGCTGGTGAAGGCGATGGCCTGGTTGCCGCCCTGGTAGCCGAGCTTCTCGGCGGCCTTGGCCACCAGTTCGCTGGCCGGGTTGAGCAGCGGCTGGGCGTAGAAGACTTCCAGCCAGTTGCCCTGGCGGTTCTGGGTGCCAACACCAAAGGCGATGCTGTAAAGGGAGGTGCTCATTAGATGGGGTTCCTTGCAACGAAATCGGGTGAGAGTGATCAGGCCAGCGCGGCTTGGTAGTTATCCGGCTTGAAACCGACCAGGGTCTTGTCGCCCAGGTCGAGTACCGGGCGCTTGATCATCGAGGGTTGGGCCAGCATCAGTTCGATGGCCTTGGCCTGGTCGAGATCGGCTTTGTGCGCGTCATCCAGCTTGCGGAAGGTGGTGCCAGCGCGGTTCAGGACGGTCTGCCAGCCATGCTCGTTGCACCACTTTTCCAGGTTTGCACGGTCGATTCCGACGCTCTTGTAGTCGTGAAAGGCATAGTCGACCTGGTGTTCATCGAGCCAGGTTCTGGCCTTTTTCATGGTGTCGCAGGCCTTGATGCCATACAGGACGTAACTCATTGATCTTCCTCTGATGAGTGGCGTGCCGGAAGGTCCGGAAAATACGGCGGGCCATTATGCCACGTCGCGTCCTGACGTGGCGCCGGCTGTCGCTGCGATGTGTTACAGGGCAGGCACTCGCCAGCCAGCGGCGATGACAGATACGCGTAGCCCGGATGCAATCCGGGACGCCGTATGCCGGCTATCCCCGGATTGCATCGGGCTACGGAGTCGAAAGCTCGCGGCTGAAGCCCCTCCTGCAAGCCAAGTAGCTGTGGCAGGGGGCTTTAGCCGCGACGGTTGAAGTGGCTCAGGCGCTGCGGATGAAGCGGGCGATGCGCTCGGCGGCCTCGATGCACTCGGCCAGTGGCGCCACCAGCGCCATGCGCACGCGGCCGGCGCCTGGGTTGACGCCGTTCACTTCACGCGACAGGTACGAGCCGGGCACCACGGTGACGTGCTCGGTGGCGAACAGGTCGCTGGTGAACAGGGTGTCGTC
>CAMPIF010000125.1 GCA_946886245.1 Ectopseudomonas composti
AGGGCAAACTGCCGGTGGAAATTGCCGTGTCCATCGCCGGCGAAGTGATCGCCACCTATAACGCAAGCTTCGGCCAGGACGTGAAGAAGGGCGAATCCAGCGTCACCAAGCTGCTGCCGGCCTCGCGCCGGTCCTGACTTTCGGTGCGCACAGCGCACCCTACGGGCCGGGCCGTACGCACGACGAATTCACGCCGCGCCCAGTAGGGTGCGCCGCGCGCACCAATAACACCGCATTGTCCGTGGTGCGCACAGCCTAGGCGGCCCCGCGAACCCTACGCACTGCCCGCTCAATCGAGACCTAACAGATGACCACCAATATCAAAGCCTACCGCGCCGCCATCCTGCATAGCCTCGCCGACCCGGCCATCGTCGGCGTCGAGCCGTCCTACCAGTATTTCGAGGACGGCATCCTGCTGATCGAGAACGGCAAAGTCGCCCAGGTCGGCGCAGCTGCCGAATTGCTGCCGAAGCTGGCCGGCGTCGACATTCAGCACTACCGCGACGCGCTGATCACGCCCGGCTTCATCGACACCCATATCCACTACCCGCAGACCGGCATGATCGCCTCCTATGGCGAGCAGTTGCTGGACTGGCTCAACACCTACACCTTCCCCACCGAGAAACAGTTCGCCGACAAGGCGCACGCCAGCGACGTGGCGGCGATCTTCCTCAAGGAACTGCTACGCAATGGCACCACCACCGCCCTGGTGTTCGGCAGCGTGCACCCGCAGTCGGTGGACGCCTTCTTCGAGCAGGCCGACAAGCTCAACCTGCGCATGATCGCCGGCAAGGTGCTGATGGATCGCAACGCCCCGGACTACCTGACCGACACCGCCGAATCCGGCTACGCCGAGAGCAAGGCATTGATCGAGCGCTGGCACGGCAAGGGCCGCCTGCACTACGCGGTCACCCCGCGCTTCGCGCCCACCAGTACCCCGGAGCAACTGGACCTGGCCGGTAAGCTGTTCGGCGAGTATCCCGATCTGTACATGCACACCCATATTTCCGAGAACAAGGCCGAGGTGGCCTGGGTCAAGGAGCTGTTCCCCGAGCGCAAGGGCTATCTGGACGTCTACGACCACCACAGGCTGATCGGCCCACGCGCGGTGTTCGCCCATGGCGTGCACCTGTGCGACGACGAATGCCAGCGCCTGGCCGAGACTGGCTCGGCGGTCGCCTTCTGCCCGACCTCCAACCTGTTCCTGGGTAGCGGCCTGTTCGACCTGAACAAACTGGAAGCCCATGGTGTGCGCGTCGGCCTGGGTACCGATGTCGGCGCCGGCACCAGCTTCAGCCAGCTGCAATCGCTGAACGAGGCGTACAAGATCATGCAACTGCAGGGCAAGAAACTCGACCCGTTCAAGTCGCTGTATCTGGCCACGCTGGGCGGCGCCAACGCGCTGTACCTGGACGACAAGCTGGGCAACTTCCTGCCCGGCAAGGACGCCGACTTCCTGGTGCTGGACTACAACGCCACGCCGCTGATCAGCTACCGCATGCAGCAGGCCAGGAGCCTGGAAGAACGCCTGTTCGCCCTGACCATGCTCGGTGATGACCGCACCGTGAAGGAAACCTTCGCCGCCGGCGTATCGGTGCACCAGCGCGATTGAAACGAACAGCCTGATTGCCTTGTAGGAGCCGGCTTGCCGGCGATCAATTCACTAGCGCATCGCTGGCAAGCCAGCTCCTACAAAAATACGCCTCAACGTAGACACGCCAATGAAAAAGCCCCGATGCGCGAGCATCGGGGCTTTCTTGTTACACGCAACAAATCAGCGGTTGGCAGCACTGCGGCCGGGCTTCTTCTTGGTCTGGAGCAGGTGCGAGAACACCGCGTGCAGATCGTCCGAGGCGCTTTCCTCGTCCAGATTAAGCTTGCTGTCAATGTGATCCATGTGATGCATCATCAGGTGTACGGCACGCTCGGCATCGCGCGCCTCGATGGCGTCGATCAGCTGGTTGTGCTCGTCATAGGAGCAATGCGAACGGCTGCCGCTTTCGTACTGGGCGATGATCAGCGAGGTCTGCGACACCAGACTGCGCTGGAAACTCACCAGCGGCGCATTACGCGCGGCCTCGGCCAGCTTCAGGTGAAACTCGCCGGACAGGCGAATACCTGCACCCCGGTCGCCGCGCGAGAAACTGTCCTGCTCGTCCTTGACCATCTGGCGCAGCTCGGCCAGTTGCTCGGCGGTCGCGTGCTCGACGGCCAGCTCGGTGATGGCGCGCTCGACCAGACGGCGCGCGTAGAAGATCTGCCGCGCTTCTTCGACGCTCGGGCTGGCCACTACCGCGCCACGGTTCGGGCGCAGCAACACCACGCCCTCATGAGCCAGACGCGAAAGGGCGCGACGGATGATGGTGCGACTGACGCCGAAGATCTCACCCAGCGCCTCTTCGCTCAGCTTGGTGCCGGGCGCCAGACGCTGCTCGAGAATGGCATCGAAGATATGGGCATATACGACATCGTCCTGAGTCCCGCTGCGGCTGCTTTTGCCCACGCGCGGCTGCTTCTTGAGAGGCTGCAATTGATCGTTCATTCTGGCTCGCGTCAATGAGAGTCGGCGACACTGCGACTCTACTGTGTTCTACCCGGTAGCTGACAAGCTCCGAGCGAAAAAACATCAGAAAAAAATTCAGGCAATTGTACACAAGTCAACCAGCCACTACACCCTTCGTTGTATGACGTCATAGCTGAGCTACCGGCAGCTCATCGCCTGAGGCTGAGCGCAGAACAACCAATTCTTTCCTTATATATAGCTGCCTCATTCAGGCCATTAGCGGCTAAGAATCTTCAACGGCTGACGAATCGTTGCCCGGCCGATAGAAGCCTCCCAGTCGGCCATAACCATATCTCTTTGTTTTAAAAGAACTTAACCCTGAAGACCGAGAAGATTGTCGCCAAATCCCTACGCACCCACGGCGGCACGGCCCATTGGTGCGATCAATGCAACATTAAAAACATTAATTGCATTTTTTGTATACAACATCATAATCGCGCCTGAGTGACTTCTTGACCGCTCGGTCAACAACTTAGCCAGGAAGCACCGTCGAAAACACCGCCTGCCTCAGAGAGCATTGTTCTTGCGCAACGCTCTGGGCGGTACACAACAAGAGAGATGAGGAGTACCCGCTGTGGAAAGCGTCAAACAAGAACAACACGCGAATCAACTGGCAAGAGGTGGCCTGCTCGACCGCTTCTTCAAACTGACCGAGCACCGCACCACCATCAAGACCGAACTGCTGGCCGGCCTGACGACCTTCGTCACCATGGCCTACATCATCTTCGTCAACCCCAACATCATGGCCACCGCCGGCATCGATCACGGCGCCGCGTTCGTCGCCACCTGCATCGGCGCGGCCCTGGGCTGTTTCCTGATGGGGCTGTACGCCAACTGGCCGGTCGGCCTGGCACCCGGCATGGGCCTGAACGCCTTCTTCACCTACACCGTCGTCGGTGAAATGGGCTACAGCTGGGAGATCGCACTGGGCGCAGTGTTCATCTCCGGCGTGCTGTTCATGATCATGAGCCTGTCTCGGATTCGCGAATGGCTGCTCAACAGCATTCCGATGAGCCTGCGCTTCGCCATGGGTGCCGGGGACGGCCTGTTCCTCGGCCTGATCTGCCTGAAGACCGCCGGCATCGTCGTCGACAGCCCGGCCACGCTGCTGACCATGGGTTCGTTCAGTAACCCTTCGGCACTGCTGGCCGCCGCGTGCTTCCTGATGATCGCCGTGCTCAGCCACCGCAACGTGTTTGGCGCCATTCTCTTCAGCATGCTCGGCGTGACCGCAATCGGCTGGGCCCTGGGCCTGGTGGAATACGGTGGCCTGGTGTCGATGCCGCCGAGCCTGGCCCCGACCTTCCTGGCCATGGACATCGCCGGCGCGTTCAACGTGGCGATGATCAGCGTGATTCTGGCGTTCCTCTTCGTGAACATGTTCGACACCGCCGGCACCCTGATGGGCGTGGCCCATCGCGCCAATCTGGTGGATGAAGATGGCAAGATCCAGAACCTGTCCAAGGCCCTGAAAGCCGATTCCACCTCGAGCGTCGTGGGCGCCATGGTCGGCTGCCCGCCGGTGACCAGCTACGTGGAAAGCGCTGCAGGCGTCGCCGCCGGTGGCCGCACTGGCCTGACTGCCATCTCCGTCGGCCTCCTGTTCCTCGCGGCGATGTTCTTCGCACCGCTGGCCGGCATGATTCCCGCCTACGCCACCGCAGGCGCGCTGATCTACGTCGCGATGCTGATGATGAGCGGCATGGCGCACATCGATTGGAAGGACCACACCGACACCATCCCGGCCATCGTGACCGTGGTGATGATGCCGCTGACCTTCTCCATCGCCAACGGCATCGCCCTGGGCTTCCTCACCTACGCCACGCTGAAACTGCTGACAGGCCAGAGTGACAAGGTCTCGCTGAGCCTGTACGTGCTATGCGTGATCTTCATCGCCAAGTTCGCCTTCCTCTGACGGCAAACACCCCGCGCCGAGCGAAGCCCCGGCTATGTGCCGGGGCTTTGCGTTTGGTCCGAAAAAACCAGGCGGCGCGAAAGGTAGGGTGCGCCGCGCGCACCTGGCCAACATTCGGCCTGCTGGAGCGCCTCGAATTCGGTGCGCAAGGCGCACCCTGCAGGCTTGCCGTCACGCCAATCGGAGCGGGCGTTTCATCGATGGGATGATGGCGTCCAAGCATTTCTTGTATGAACAACATTACGGTCTTGTGCCGGGGGCTTTTCGTTTGCTCCATGGATGCCGGCGGATGCGCAGTGTGTAGGCCGCCCCTCCGGGCTACGCAACGGATACCGCCCGGTAGGGTGCGAGCCAAAAAAAGCCCGCAGTGTGAGCGGGCGTAAGGACTCAAACGAGTCTGAGGGTGACAAGCATTCGTCTGGCAGGCGTCTGGCCCGCCAGTCACTCAGCTACCGCGATAGGTGGAGTAGCTGTAGGGGGAAATCAGCAGCGGCACGTGGTAGTGCTCCTGGCCGGCGTCGATGCCGAAACGCAGGACCACGACATCGAGAAATGCCGTGTCCGGCAGCTTCACGCCACGGGCGCGGTAGTAGTCGCCGGCGTGGAAATGCAGCTGGTAAACGCCCGTGCGGTAGTCGTCACCCTGCAGCACCGGCGCATCGCAACGGCCGTCATGGTTGGTGGTAACGCTGTTGATCAGTTCCAGCTGCGCGCCTTCGACGCGGTACAGCTCGACCTTGATGTCACTCCCTGGGCAGCCGTGCGCGGCATCCAGTACATGTGTAGTCAAACGTCCCATGGGTCTCGGATGCCCGCAGCGCCTCGCGCCCTACGAACACCACACCTCCTCTACTCTGTTGAAATCGGCTCGTCGCAGTGCTCCGACGCAGTGGCAGGATAGCACGCAGGGCAAATATAAAACACTTTACACGCAAATTGTACACAATAAATCCGATACAGGTGCCATCCGCGCACCAAATCAGTTCATTACACAGGTCATTGCCAGCCAGCAACCACGGTACAACCAGCACGCATTGCTGACCGCCTCGGCAATTTTTTTGCCTTGGCACGCAGAGAAGAAAATGATGAAAAGTCGATTTACAAACGGCAACCAACTTTGTATACAATTAGCCATCCCGGTCGCGTAGCCGTCGATTACCCGGCACGCAGTGACCGCAACGTTCCAGATAGGAAGACTGCAGTGAACGCTGATTACCCACGCGATTTGATCGGCTACGGCGCAACCCCACCCCACCCGCACTGGCCGGACGATGCCCGCATCGCCCTGTCTTTCGTGCTCAATTATGAAGAAGGCGGCGAGCGCAATATCCTGCACGGCGACAAGGAGTCCGAGGCCTTCCTCTCCGAGATGGTCTCCGCCCAGCCGCTGCAGGGCCAGCGCAACCTGTGCATGGAGTCGCTCTATGAGTACGGCAGCCGCACCGGTGTCTGGCGCCTGCTCAACCTGTTCAAGAAGCACGACATTCCGCTGACCATCTTCGCCGTGGCCATGGCCGCCCAGCGTCACCCCGAGGTGATTCGCGAAATGGTCGCCGCCGGCCACGAGATCTGCAGCCACGGCTATCGCTGGATCGACTACCAGAACATGGACGAAGCCACCGAGCGCGAGCACATGCTCGAGGCCATCCGCATCCTCACCGAACTGACCGGCGAGCGCCCGCTGGGCTGGTACACCGGCCGCCTGGGCCCGAACACCCGGCGCATCGTGCGCGAGGAAGGCGGCTTCCTCTACGACTCCGACACCTACGACGACGACCTGCCCTACTGGGACCCGGCCAGCACCACAGAAAAGCCGCACCTGGTGATCCCCTACACCCTGGACACCAACGACATGCGCTTCACCCAGGTACAGGGCTTCAACAAGGGCGACGATTTCTTCGAATACCTCAAGGATGCCTTCGACGTGCTCTACGCCGAGGGCGAAGCCGGCGCACCGAAGATGCTGTCGATCGGCATGCACTGCCGTCTGCTCGGCCGCCCGGCGCGCCTGGCCTCGCTGGCGCGCTTCATCGACTACGTGAAGAGCCATGACAAGGTCTGGTGCGCCCGCCGCGTCGACATCGCCAGGCACTGGCACGCCACCCATCCCTTCCGTGCGACCGAATGAGAGAGCTGCCCATGAGCCGTTTCCAGACCCTGACCCCTTCCCAGCTGAGCCGCGACGCGTTCGTTGCCGCCTTCGCCGACATCTACGAGCACTCGCCCTGGGTCGCCGAGAAAGCTTACGACCTGGGTCTCGACGAGAGCGTCGACGACATCGATAGCCTGCAGCAGCGCATGGCCGACATTCTCCTGTCCGCCAGCCATGAGGCGCAGCTGGCACTGATCAACGCGCACCCGGACCTGGCCGGCAAGGCCGCCGTACGTGGCGAACTGACCGCCTCCAGCACCGCCGAGCAGTCCGGTGCCGGCATCCACGAATGCACCGCCGAAGAGTTCGCGCGCTTCACCGAACTCAACGACGCCTACAAGGCCAGGTTCGGCTTCCCCTTCATCAAGGCCGTCAAGGGCAGCAACCGCCACCAGATCCTGGCCGCCTTCGAGGAGCGCATTCACAACACGCCGGAACAGGAATTCCAGACCGCCCTGGCCGAGATCAACAAGATCGCCCTCTTCCGCCTGCAGCAGCTGTAAGCGCTGCAGCCTCCCCACACGACAGAACAAGTAGAACAGCCATGCGTAGCCTGACCATCGAGCCCCTGAGCAAAGAAGCCTTCGCCCCCTTCGGTGACGTGATCGAAACCGACGGCAGCGACTTCTTCATGATCAACAACGGTTCCACCCGCCGCTATCACAAGCTGGCCAGCGTGGAGACCGCTCAGCCGGAGGATCAGGCCATCATCAGCATCTTCAGCGCCGAGTCGCTCGAGATGCCGTTGACCATCCGCATGCTGGAACGCCATCCGCTGGGCAGCCAGGCCTTCATTCCGCTGCTCGGCAACCCCTTTCTGATCGTGGTCGCGCCAGTTGGCGATGTACCTGTATCAGGGTCCGTCCGTGCCTTCCTCAGCAATGGCAGGCAGGGCATCAATTACCATCGCGGCGTCTGGCACCACCCGGTGCTGACGATCGAAAAGCGGGATGACTTCCTGGTGGTTGATCGCAGTGGTTCCGGCAACAACTGCGATGAGCATTTCTTTACCGAGGCAGAGCAACTGCTCCTCGACCCCCACCAATAAGAGAAGCCTGGCGCCGGCGTTCCGGTTCCGGGAATGAGGTACTGATTGTGGAAGCACATTTGACTGAGTGGCTGAACCTGGGCATCCGCTGGATCCATATGATCACCGGCATCGCCTGGATCGGCGCATCCTTCTATTTCGTCTGGCTGGAAAACAACCTCAACCGAACGAACCCGCGCGATGGCCTGTCCGGCGATCTGTGGGCGATCCATGGTGGCGGCATCTACCACCTGGAGAAATACAAACTGGCCCCGCCAAAAATGCCGGAGAACCTGCACTGGTTCAAATGGGAAGCCTATTTCACCTGGATGTCGGGGGTGGCCCTGTTGATGGTGGTCTACTACCTCAACCCGAGCCTGTACCTGATCGCCCCTGGTAGCGACATGGCGCCCGCCGTGGCCATCGCCATTGGTCTCGGTTCGCTGGTTGTGGGCTACGTCGCCTATCACTTCCTCTGCGACTCGCCACTCGGCAAGCAACCGGCCCTGCTCGGCGCCGCGCTGTTCGTCCTGTTGATCGCGGCCGCCTATGGCTTCAGTGCCATCTTCAGCGGCCGCGCGGCTTACCTGCATGTCGGCGCCATCATCGGCACCATCATGGTCGGCAACGTGTTCTTCACCATCATGCCTGCTCAGCGCGCGCTGGTTAAGGCCATCGAAGACAACACCACGCCGGACCCGACCCTGCCCGCAAAAGGCCTGCTGCGCTCGCGCCACAACAACTACTTCACCCTGCCAGTGCTGTTCATCATGATCAGCAACCACTTCCCGAGCACCTACGGCAGTCAGTACAACTGGCTGATCCTGGCCGGTATCGCGATTCTGGCCGTGCTGGTGCGCCACTACTTCAACACCCGCCATGACAGCAGCAAGTACGTCTGGACCCTGCCGGCCGCAGCGCTGGGCATGATCTGCCTGGCTTACGTCACCGGCCCGCAAACGCAATCGGTCAGCGCACCGGCAACGGCCCAAGCCCCGGCGATCAAGTACGCTCCCGTTCCTGCTACCGGCCGCCCCGGCAACCCCTCCACAACCAGCAAGCCTGCTGTAGAGGAAACCCAGGCCAAAGCCGATACAAGCGAGGCCTCACCTACTGCCGCTGACAGCGCGATACCTGCCGCCAGCACCGATTTCGCCCAAGTCGAAAGTGTGATCCATGAGCGTTGCACCGTGTGCCATTCGTCCAGCCCCACCAGCCCGATGTTCAGCACCGCACCGGCCGGCTTCATGCTCGACACCCCCGAGCAGATCAAGGCGCAGGCAGCGAAGATCCACGCGCAGACCGTGGCCACGCAGATCATGCCGCTGGGCAACATCACCCAGATGACCCAGGACGAACGCGACCTGATTGGCTCATGGATCGATCAGGGCGCCCAGCTCAACTGATCCACTGCAATGCCGCGCCCCTGAGCGCGGCATTTTCTTGCCGGCCCCGCCTGGATGCTCGCCAACGCTGTCAGTGCGCGACGCCGCGCCGCACGCCCCGCCAACAGCACCAAGCCCCCGCCTTGCCAGTCGCAGCCTGCCACGCGTGCCGCGCGCAGCCCGTCGCGACCCGACACGCCGCCAGGCAGAGGGCTACGCCGACCGCCGCGCTGACTGCGCGCCGATTCATGTACACAATATGAAAACAAGTTGTTCTTTTAACTGTGAACAAATTGCTATAGTCGAGTCATTCTGAGTAAGCGAGCAAGGTCGTCCGCCTACAGAACAGAGGCCACGTGAAGCCTCGCCAAGCCCATGAGCCGATAAAAACAACTGGCAGGCGCTGATATGACCACGACTCCCTGCGCACAGACCACAGCTGCGCCTGCAAGCAGCGACCTGAGCGCCCCACCCGCCACTCACCAGCAGTTGCCAGGCGCGCCCCGGTTGAACCGGGACGGCCGCCCCACCGACTTGCCGATCCAGCCCCGTGGCTGGCTACAGGAGCAATCAGCCTGGCAAGCCCCCAAAGCATGTTCTGACCACCCCGACAAAAAGGAAGCACCGATGAAGCTCAACCCTCTGTTCCGTGGCCTGGCCATTTCGGCTGGCTTGCTTGTTGCCCTGGGTGCCAGTGCCGGCGACCTCCCCCTCCAGCAAGACCGCAGCCCGACCACCCTGGACGGCCGCGACAATGACAGCCTCAAGCCACCCA
>CAMPIF010000126.1 GCA_946886245.1 Ectopseudomonas composti
CCATGGTCCACAAGGCGCCTGAGCGCGTTGAGCACGGTCCGACCCTGGCCCCTGTAGCGGCGCCCATCTGACCTCATGGCGGAAACGCCATCAACTCGACCAGTGGCGCGCATCGCTGCGAGTCGCTGGGTCGACAAGAATAACGTGTCGAATAGAGTCTCTAGGATGAGCAAAGCGCAACCTGAAACAGTAACACTTGTCGTACGTCACCAAGTTCGCACTTGCCGCGTTCCACGCTACGAGTCCTGGTTGCGCAGAATCATCGCGACAGCCAGCCAATGCCCCGGACACCTGGGTGTCGATGTGGTCCGTAGCCATCAGGCCAACATATCGCTGTTTACCTGCGTGCTGCGCTTCGCCCATCTGGAGCAATTGAAGAACTGGGTCAATTCAGAACAGCGGCGCCTCTTGATCGCCGAAGTCGAACCCTTGCTGTATGCAAGTGACCAGATAGAAATAAGTCAGAATAATGAATTCTGGTTCGCTCCAGAGGCCGCAGACGCGCCACCACCAAAGTGGAAACAGGCCTGTGTCACCTTTCTCGTGATCCTCCCACTGAGCCTATTCTTACCGCTACTCTGGCAGCCCATATTTCAAGTCGTTCCTTGGCTAGGGGGCTATCTGCCCAGCAACGTGCTGATCACATCGAGTATCGTCCTGCTGGTGGTATATCTATTCATGCCAATGGCCACGCGGTTATTCGCTGGCTGGCTTAGCAGCATTAACTCTTCAAATAGCTGATTGACCAGAAACAGGCAGGCCCCCTGCTCACTAGTTGATCACTGAATAAATCTGTTGACTTGCCCGTCCCGCCAACTCGGCCATACAACCAGCATCCAACAATTGATTGAGCGCAGTATCAGATTGAAAGCGTCTAAGCTATTGATGTCCTCCTTCATTACCACCCTCGCGACCATATGGACGTTGTGCTGCCTGACCTACAGTACATCAAGCCTCGCGGATGAAAACGATCTTGCGCAAATGGAGCACAGCAGCTGGACTCTCAATAACAACCCAAGCAGACCGATCAGCGCCTTAACCAAAACACCCGACGGGTACCTGTGGCTGGCAACTCCAGGCGGACTCTATCGCTTCGATGGTTTGGACTTTCAGAACTACCGTATGCCAGACGGCGATGAACTGAGCTTCATTACTAGCTTGCTGGGGAGCGACGCCGGTCTCTGGATAGGAGATCGAAATGGGGCTATTCATCTGATAACGGCCATGGATGAAGAACCCAGCCGCCTCGACCTGGGTCGAGGTCCTATCAACGCATTGGCGCAGACGGCTGACGGCAGCGTTTGGGCCGCCGCCAATCAGGGCCTGATGCGGTTTGATGGCAAGCGTTGGCAGCGACAGGCCAGTGCAGAAGGTTTCCTGGGCAAAAGTGCCTACAGTGTATTCGTCGACAGCGCTGACCGCCTCTGGGTCGCCGACGAGCAGCGTCTCTACGTCCTCGCTCCTGGCGAAAGCAGGATGGAGGATACAGGTGTGCGCAGCCCATTCATCCGCCAGATGGCGCAGGCGAGTGACGGCGCATTATGGCTGATTGAGCCTGGTCGCAAGCGCCTGCTGAAGATCAAGACCGACCTGCCAGAACTGCAGACTACCCCTGTCGCTATCAGCGAGGAAGCGATCTCCATATTGTTCGATCAGCATGGTTGCCTATGGCTGAGTACGGTGGGTGGTGGCCTATTTCACGTGTCAACGCCCAACGAATCTGACCTTGAAGGTTTTAACCATATAGAGCAGTTTTCCTTGCTTGACGGGCTCAGGCACGAAATATCAGGTCCGTTACTTGAAGACGACGCAGGCAGCATATGGGCTGGCACCCAGACAGGACTCGACCGACTACGCGCCACGTTCACCTTGAAAACGCCTACGCCAGCAAAGGTCCGTATCGAATCGCTTGAGGTGGACGGCAGGAGGGTCTCTCTGGAGCAAAAACCAAACCTTCCAGCAAAGATTCAAACGCTCGCCATTCAATTCAGTGCATTGAATCTATTGGCCGCCGAAGATTCCGAGCTTGTTTATAGCTTGGAGGGTTATGATCACACGTGGCACAGGGCCGAGGGCGCGCGCCAAGTAACCTACAAGCTCCTCCCTGAAGGTGACTACCTATTCAGAGTACGTGTCCATAATCCTGACGGCACAGCCAGAGAATCGGTGTCTGAGTTAGGCTTTACTATTAATGCAAAACTTTACCACCACCCGTTGTTCTTGTTAGCCGTATCGTGCCTTGTGATTATCGTGCTGCGCCTGGTCTATCGCATGAATTTACAGCTGACAGCCGATCGGTTACGCGCACGCCTGGAAGAACGCCACCTTGAACGTGAGCGCATTGCTCGCGACCTTCACGACACCTTGCTCCAAGGTGTGCAAGGCTTGATGCTGCATGTGCAGGCCGCAGTGGACAGCCTGCCCGCAGAGCTGACAGCCAGGGCAAAGTTGGATGCGGCCATGGATCGTATCGACCAAGTCATTAGCGAAGGCCGCGACAGAGTCAGTAACTTACGCATCCAAATCTACGCCTGCGAGGATTTGCCCCAAGCGTTGAAAGATCTGGAACATGCCTCGAGCCAAAACGGTATTTCCTACAACGTTGTGATCAACGGTTCCCCGCGCAATCTCCACCCGGTGGCATATGACGAAATATATCTAATAGCGCGCGAAGCCATCAGCAATGCATTTCAACACGCACAGGCACGTTCAATCCGGGTAGAGCTGGAATACGGTGAGCGCGCATTCAAACTGAGTGTAGTTGACGATGGCCAAGGCATTCTCGTCGAGCAGAGGAACACGGCCCTGCCCAACGACCGATGGGGGCTGATCGGGATGTACGAGCGCGCCTCAAAAATCGGCGGCACGCTTATCATTCGTAGCGTCCTGAATGGAGGAAGCGAGGTTAAATTCACCCTTCCAGCACAACTGGCCTACCCCCGCAAGAACATATTAAAATCCATTCGTTATCACGGATAGACAACATAGATAGACAACACTGATGACCCCCTTGCACCCCGTTCGTGTTCTAGTCGTCGACGACCACCCCTTACTACGAGAAGGTATCGCGGCATTAATATCAAATCACGATGACATCGAACTAGCGGCCGAGGCCAAAGATGGAGTCGAAGCCATAGAGTGTTACCGCCGGGTACGCCCAGATGTCGTCTTGATGGACCTACAGATGCCGCGAATGAACGGAATTGAGAGTATTCAAGCTATACGCAGCGAATATCCAGAAGCGCGCATCGCGGTGCTCACCACCTACAGCGGCGATGCCAGAACCTTGATTGCAATAAAGTCCGGCGCGCAGGCCTACATACTGAAGAACGGACTTCGAAAAGAGCTCATAGACACCATTCGCTATGTCGCGGCCGGCAGACGCTACATTCCTGTCGAGATAACGAACCAACTGGCTGAATACATCGATCAAGAATGCCTGACGAATCGAGAGATCGCCATATTACAAGCCACTGCCCTAGGCTATTCCAATCGCGAAATATCTTCACGCTTACACATCACCGAAGAGACAGTCAAAGGGCACATGAAGTTAATCATGCGCAAGCTAGGCGCGAGAAACCGCACGCACGCAGTCGCCATTGGAGTAAAACGCGGAATCATTGATGCGATGACTGCACTCCAGCACTGGCGCTGAAGAACTCTTTTTGACCACTCCTGGCCCCCCCTCACACTCGTTGCCCGCCGTTCCAGAGAGGTCACTTCACAACTGAATCGCCCCGGTTTCGTAGGCATCGCCGGCCTGTCAGCGACAGCTCAAGTCCGTGATGAGCAGATCTCCCCGCGCGCGCGGCGGCTGCTCCGGTAGAAGGCCCTGCAGTAGCGAAATCATCTCACCGCTCTCGGTAGCCGAATACGCTCAAACTTCGACTCATGCCCTTTGCTCAGCGTTGACCTGAGCGCCCCTTGCCTGGTGCTGCGTTGACTGACCAGGTGCGGTACCGATCTGAGTCGGGCACTGCTGATCAATTCAACTCCTGGCTGTCCTCGCACCCGACCGTCGGATCATCAACACCTAGGGCTGATCGTGCCGCTCGATTTGCAATGTGTTCACGATGTTCCGCTGGCTCGTGTCTTCAAAACAGCAAGGAGAATGCCTGCAGAGATCGCAAGCACCCCAGCAATGAGACTCGTGCTCAAGGTTTCTCCCAACCAGAGCACTGAGCTAATCAGGCCCACCAGCGGCACACCCAACATAGCCAGTGACATGCTGGTAGCCGGTAGCCACATGCTCGCGGCGTTGACTGCGCAGAAGCAAAAAGCCGTAGCCAGCGGGCCGACGAACAAAACGATCTGCCAGAACGTCATTGAGCCATCGCCCGTGAACGGTCCTTCGACGATTGGTGCGAGCACCAGCAGGGGAACTGTCGCAACGAGCATCTGCCAGGGGGCAAGCTCGTAGGCCGTCGCGCGTACTTTGGCGTAGCGCAGGTGCAGGATACACAGCGCCCAGCACGCTGATGCAACCAGCAACATCAGGTTAGCGCGCACCAGGTTCGCATTGTTCCAATCAAGCGCCAGTGGATTGAACAAGACACCTACACCGAGCATGCCAAGGCCTGCCCCGAGGAGCTGACGAGGAGCCAGACGCTCACGAAAGACAAGCACAGCCAAGGGTGTCACCCACAGCGGAGTCGTATAGGCGAGCACAGCCGAGCGCCCCGCAGGAAGGTCCGCCATGGCCAGCGCACCGAGCAGTGTGAAGGCAAGCATCTGCAACAGACCGACACTGAGCAAGAGCGGCAAATCGCGCCCACGGGGTCGGTACAGGGTGCCGGTCGCCAACTGCAGAAGGAACAGGCACAAGGCACCGAGTGCGAAGCGGCTGGCAGAGAACCAGACGGGCGTGACGTGACCAAGCCCCGCCTTCATGACCGGCCAGTTGATGCCCCAAACCAGAATCGCCAAGAGCAGCAGCGCCATACCCTTGACTCGAGGGGTCAGCAAACCCTGCCCGGATACGGGAGCGTTTCGTGGCTTGATACTCAGGTTTTGTGGGCAGGTCGTCACGCTGACCTCCTCAAGCAGTTGGTGGATGCAGAACAGCCTAATGCGCCCGAGGCAGAGAAACTTTCCTAATCGACCTTGAAAAAGGTAAAAATACAGTTAAATATTCTTTTGAATTTTACTTTTGGAGAATGAACCTGATGCGCAAGCTGGATCGGACCGACATCGGAATTCTCAATCGGCTGCAGGAGAATGCGCGCATAACCAATGCCGAACTGGCGCGTGCGGTCAATCTTTCGTCTACCCCCTGCTTCAATCGGGTCAAGGCCATGGAGGAGCTTGGCTTGATTCGTCAACAGGTCACGCTGCTGGCCCCCGAGTTGCTGGGGCTGCATGTCAACGTGTTCATTCATGTCAGCCTGGAAAAACAGGTGGTCGATGCGCTGGCGCGTTTCGAAAGTGCCATTGCCGAGCGGCCGGAGGTGATGGAGTGCTATTTGATGACAGGGGACGCCGATTACTTGCTACGCGTGCTAGTGCCTGACATTCAGGCACTGGAGCGCTTCATCCTTAACCATCTGACCAAAATTCCCGGCGTCGCGAACATTCGCTCGAGCTTTGCACTGAAGCAGGTACGTTACAAGACGGCGCTGCCATTGCCGCCCAATGGGTTGGTGGTGGGATAACGCGGAACCTGTGAGCGTGCTCGCTCACCCTGCGTGTATGGGTTGGTATCTTGCCGCTGCCAGGACGACGTGGGCTTTTGCCGATCGGGTGGGGGTAACGCCGAGCGGCTCTCGTAATCCCCGCGCAAGCGCCCTCGATACGCGGCAGCTCGTGAACAGGGCGCAGACAGATAGCCGCGGCCCGAAACGCTGGCGGCGTGACCAACGGCAAACCGGAGCCATTTGAACGAGCCGCTTGCGTGGGCATGTCAGGGATCGGCGCCCCCAGACGTTTGGGGCGAATACCTCGATCGCACTGATCACTCCCCTATCCACAGCGTTCCTCAAGGCCCGCTGTGATGCCAGTCGAGACGGGGGGTTGTACCCAGCCTCCCGCAGACGCGCAAGCACTCCGAGCGCCCGCAGCCCTGTGATTTGTCAGAGCGCCCTGGCCCAGTCTCGCAGCACATACTTCTGGATCTTGCCCGTCGAGGTTTTCGGCAACTCGCGAAACACCACGGTTTTAGGCAGCTTGTAACTGGCCAGTTGCTCGCGACAAAACCCGATGATGTCCTCCTCCCGAGTGGCCATACACCCCTCTTTCAGGGCGATGAACGCACAGGGTACTTCTCCCCATTTCTCGTCCGGTCGGGCTACTACCGCAGCTTCCAGCACTGCCGGATGACGATAGAGAACCCCCTCGATCTCGATGGTGGAAATGTTTTCGCCACCGGAAATGATGATGTCCTTCAGGCGGTCCTTGATTTCGATGTAGCCGTCCGGGTGTCGGACAGCGAGGTCGCCGGTGTGGAACCAGCCTCCAGCGAAAGCCTCGCGGGTCGCATCAGGGTTTTTCAGGTAGCCCTTCATCACCGTGTTGCCGCGCATGAAGATTTCGCCAAGGCTAATCCCGTCGCTCGGTACAGGTTGCAAGGTTTGCGGATCAGCCACCATCAGCCCCTCCAGTGTCGGATAACGCACCCCTTGACGTGATTTGATCCTGGCACGCTCGTCGAGCGGTTTCTCATCCCACTCAGCATGCCAGGCGCACACCGTCACCGGCCCATAGACTTCGGTGAGCCCGTACACATGGGTGACCTTGATGCCCATCTCCTCAACCGCGCCAATGACCTTCGCCGGCGGTGCTGCGCCGGCCACCATGGCATCGACCGGATGTTCGATGAGCGCCTTGTCTGTATCCGGCAAATTGACCAGCGCATTGAGCACGATTGGCGCGCCGCACAGGTGGCTGACACGGTGCTCGCGAATCAAGCTCAGCACCTTCTGCGGCTCGACCCGGCGCAGGAAAACGTGGGTACCAGCCAGCGCGGTGACGGTCCAGGGATAGCACCAGCCATTGCAATGGAACATCGGCAAGGTCCACAGGTACACCGGATGGTTACCCATCGCCCAGGTCATCTGGTTGCCCAGCGCGTTGAGGTAGGCGCCACGGTGGTGATAGACCACGCCTTTGGGGTTCCCGGTGGTGCCGGAGGTGTAGTTGAGGCTGATGGCCTGCCATTCGTCCTCCGGCCACTGCCAGGCGAACTGCGGATCACCTTCGGCCAGCAGCGCTTCATAGTCCAGGTCGCTGACCGCCTGGCCTTCGCCGTACTCGGGGTCGTCGACATCGACCACCAATGGCGGATGAGCCAGCAAACTCAGAGCCTCACGGATCACGATGTGGAACTCGCGGTCAGTGATCAACACCCTCGCTTCGCCGTGCTCGAGCATGAAGGCAATCGCCGACGCATCGAGGCGTACGTTCAGCGTGTTGAGCACCGCGCCGATCATCGGCACGCCGAAGTGCGCTTCCAGCATCGCCGGGATGTTGGGCAGCATCACCGCCACCGTATCGCCCTTGCCGATGCCCCGGCGGCTCAGCGCACTGGCAAGACGCCGGCAACGCGCGTAGGTGTCTTGCCAGTTACGTCGGACAGCGCCGTGGATGACCGCAGGATATTGTCCGTAAACAGCCGCCGTGCGCTCGATGAAGCTCAGCGGCGACAGCGCTATGTGATTGACCGCCAAGGGCGTCAGGCCAGTTTCGAAGATCGACATGAGGTTTTCCTCTACAAAGGCCACCCGCCAAGTCGCTGCGCAGGCAGCCTTCAGTGGCTGATTGTTAGCTCTGATTCAGGTGTCGAAAGACCTCGCCTGGCGGCTAATGAGGCGTTTCTTCGGTTTCCTGGATAGCCGCGAACTCTTCCTCTGGCGTGCCGGATACAAGGTGGTGACGGCTGTACAGCGCAAAGTAGGCAATGAAGAGCCCGTAGATTGCCGCCGTACCCAGCATCACTTTCGGATCGACCAGGAAGCCTGCGACCAGGGCGATGGCCGCCAGGATCAAGGCGAATGACGAGGTGACGATACCGCCTGGCGTGCGATACGGACGCTGCATGTCCGGGCGACGGATACGCAAGGAGATATGTGCCGCCATCATCAGCACGTAAGACAACGTCGCGCCGAACACCACGACCAGGATCAGCAGGTCACCCTGCCCCGTCAGCGACAGGCCGAAGCCGATGACACCCGGTACCACCAGCGCGTGCACAGGCGCCTTGTTGCGATTGGTGACCGATAGCTTGCGTGGCAGATAACCCGCTCGCGACAGGGCGAAGATCTGCCGCGAATAGGCATAGATCACCGAGAAGAAACTGGCGATCAGCCCGGCCAGCCCCACCAGGTTGACGAACTGGCTCATCCAGGTCGAGCCCCCGTACACTGCCTCCAGGGCCGCCACCAGCGGATTACCGGAATCCATCAACGCCCTGGCACCCGCTGCCCCTGGGCCTACCAGCAGGATCAACGCGGCGAAGATCAGCAGCACCAGCATCGAGCCGATCAAGCCACGTGGCAGGTCGCGTGTAGGGTTCTTGGTTTCCTCTGCGGCTAGCGCGACACCTTCCACGGCCAGGAACAGCCACATGGCGTAGGGAATCGCAGCCCAGATGCCGACATAGCCAAATGGCAGGAAGCTGCTGGCACCCGTGGCTTCGCTCGCCGGGATATCGAACAGGTTGGCGACCTCGACGTGCGGAATCATCACCAGGATGAACAGCCCAAGTGCGATGGCCGCCACTGCGGTAATGACGAACATCACCTTCAGGGCCTCTCCCGCACCGAGCACATGAATACCGATGAACACCGTGTAGAACGCCAGGTAGATCGGCCAGCCACCAATGCCGAACAGGGATTCGCAGTAGGCGCCGATGAACACCGCGATAGCGGCCGGCGCAATGGCGTACTCCATCAGTATCGCAGCGCCAGCGAAGAACCCGCCCCAGGGCCCGAAGGCGGTGCGCACGAAGCCGTAACCGCCGCCGGCAGTGGGAATCATCGAGGACAACTCGGCCATGGAGAAGCACATGCACAGGTACATGGCGGCCATCAGCAAGGTGGCGAGGAACATGCCGCCCCACCCGCCTTGGGCCAGGCCGAAGTTCCAGCCGGCAAAGTCACCCGATATGACATAGGCAACACCCAGACCGACAAGCAGCACCCACCCCGCTGCACCTTGTTTCAACTCTCGGTCGCGGAAATATTGCGCATCGACACGTTCAGTTTCGACACCTTGCACGGGGCTGATGGTGTGTTCTTGTTGAATGGACATAAGCTGGGTCCTCTTCATGACGGCCGCCATGCACCTGCACGGCGGCGTGAGGCAAATTGGGGAGTGGCTATGGCAGTACTCAGAAGAACCCCAACGGGTTGATGTCGTAGCTGATCAGCAAGTTCTTGGTCTGCTGGTAGTGGTCGAGCATCATCTTGTGGGTCTCGCGCCCTACCCCGGACTTCTTGTAGCCGCCGAATGCGGCATGCGCCGGGTACAGGTGGTAGCAGTTGGTCCATACGCGGCCGGCCTTGATGCCGCGCCCCATTCGGTAGGCACGGTTGATATCTCGGGTCCAGACCCCGGCGCCCAGGCCGAACTCGGTGTCGTTGGCAATGGCCAGGGCCTCGGCCTCATCCTTGAAGGTGGTGACGCTCACTACCGGGCCGAATATTTCTTCCTGGAACACGCGCATCCTGTTATGGCCCTTGAGCAGGGTCGGCTGGATGTAATAGCCGTCAGCGAGCGAGCCTTGCAGCTTCTCCAGCTTGCCGCCGCTCAGCAGCTCAGCGCCCTCCTCCTGGGCAATGTCCAGGTA
>CAMPIF010000127.1 GCA_946886245.1 Ectopseudomonas composti
AATCCGTGTTCTGGCGGGTTGCACCCGCCCTACGGCGTTCAACACTCCCACCGTAGGAGCGGCTTTAGCCGCGATGCTCAAGAGCGCTTCGCGGCTAAAGCCGCTCCTACGATCCATACGAGCACCAGGCGGGACGCCTAGCATCAAAAACCTCGCCCTTGACATGGCTCCCACGCTCCGCGTGGGAGCTAGCCCGCGACGCTCTGCGTCGCCAGCGGACTCAGCTGCGCTGCGGCCTACAAGCGGACGCGGAGCGTCCGAACTGCATTCCCACGCAGAGCGTGGGAACGATCAAATTGGTCACCCGCTTCGATCATGTTCGTTGGCTCTGCGAGCAGGCCATTGCAGCCTGCCCTCGCCGATCAAGCACTCTCCAACCCCACCCGTACCACCCCACTGTCGATGGCCAGGTGCACCAGCTCCGCCTGCGAAGCGATCTGCAGTTTGTTCTTCACCAGAGTCTGGTAGTTGGACAGGGTCTTGCCGCTGATGCACAGCTTCTCGGCGATCTGCCTCGGTGGCAGGCCGCGGGCGAGCATGACGAAGATTTCGAATTCGCGTTGGGTCAGTTCGCGCAGCCGTGGGTCGAGGCCGTCGCTGCTGGTGGGGTTGCAGGCCAGCTGGGTGGCCAGTTGCTGTTCGATATAGGCGTGGCCGGCGGCGGTGCGTTTGACCGCTTCCACCAGCACTTCCGGTGACGAGTTCTTGGTCAGGTAGCCGATGGCGCCGACGTCCAGTGCCTGACGCACCAACGGCAGTTCGTCGTGCATGCTGAAGAACAGGATACGCAGCTGCGGCAGGCGCTGGCGCAGGCGGCGGGTGGTTTCCAGGCCGCTGATGCCGGGCAGGCCGATGTCCATGACCACCAGATTGGGTATCTCTTCCTGCACTCGCTGCAGGGCCTGTTCGCCGTCGCAGGCCTCACGCAACTGCACATCCGGCAACAGCGCGCGCAGCAAGCTGGCATAGCCCTGGCGCACCACGGCGTGATCGTCCACCAACAAAACCTTCATCGCATCGCCTCCAGAGGAATGTTCAGGCACAGCGCCCAACCGGCTTGCGGGCGACTGTGCAGGCGCAGCTCGCCACCGAGGCTGCGGCTGCGTTCACGCATCGAGCGCAGGCCGATGCCGGGGCGCAGCGGCAGTGCGGTACCCTGGCCGTTATCACGCACCAGCAAGCGCAGCCCATGACCCCGGCGTTGCAGGCGAATGCGTACCTCACTGGCATCGGCATGGCGGGCGACGTTGGTCAGCGCCTCCTGCACCAGTCGATAGAGATGGGCCTTGCTCGCCAGCGGCAGACTGGGCAATCGCTCGCCCAGTTGCAGCTGGCAGCGAATGCCTTGCGCCTGCTGCCAATCGGCGGCCAGTTGCTGCAGCGCCGGGCCTAATTCAAGACGTTCCAGCACCACCGGGTAGAGATCGCGAATCAGGCTGCGAAAGCCCTGCTGCAAGCGCTCGCAGTTGTCGTCCAGCAGGCGCGCGGTGTCCTGTACCTGTTGTGGTTGATCGGCGATCACCTTGAGCAGGCAGGCCTGGGCACGAATGCCGCTGAGGTATTGGCCCAGGTCGTCATGCAGGGTCTGACCGAGACGCTTGCGCTCACGCTCCTGCAGTTCCAGCAGCGCCTGAGTCAGTTCAGCGTTGTCCGCCTGCACCTGTTGCAGGGTAACGGCCATGTCGTTGAAGTGCGCCGCCAGATGCCTGGCCTCGGCCAGGCCGTGATCGCGCAGGCGGGCGTCAAAGTGGCCAGCACCGACTTCGCGCAAGCCGGCGAGCAACTCGTCCAGCACACGCCGGGCACGGCATACGGCAAAGCGGATGGTCAGCAGGCTGAGGATCAGGGCGAAGGCACTGAGCAGCAGCAGTTGCAACAGCGAGTCCTGGATTTCCTCGATCTCGTCATAAGGATCGAGGGCGATGTGCAGCTCGCGGTCATCGGCCAGCGGCCAGACGAGAGTCACCAGCGACGAGGAGCCCAGCAAGCGCTCGGCGATCCAGCGTTCGACGGCGCTCTCACTCTGCGCCTTGGGTTGATCGCCCGGGCGCAGCCAGCTCACACGGATATGCCGCAGGTTCCTGGTCAGCTCAGGGCGCAGGCTGCCGGGGTTGCTGCGCGCCACCTCACCGAGGTATTGCACCACCGCTTCGGCGGCCTGCAACTCGCGCTGCACATCATGACTGGCCTGGCGCAGCAGCAGCGCCAACCCGGCCAGGGTCACCAGCACGAACAGCAGGCTGACGCCGAGGTTGATGCGGCCCAGGGCAGTCATCTACTTGCCCCCGCTACTTGACCACGAAGTAGCCGAGCATGCCCTTGCCCTCCAGACCCTTGGCGTAGAAGCGGTATTTGCCCGGCTTGACCGGCAGGAAGAAGATCTCCGCCTCGCCGGCGTCCTCGAACTCCAGTTCGGTAAGGGTGACGGCCTTCACCTCCACGCCGCCGGCCTCGACCTTGCGCAGGTAGATGGAAGTGGCGAACTCCGGCGCCTGGAAGGCGTATTCCTTTTGCCCGTTGGAGATGATCTTGAGCTGATAGGCCTGGCCGGTTTCCAGCTGGTATTCAGTCTGCGACATGGAGTAGTCGCTGTCGTCGCTGCCCAGCACCAGATCGGGCAACGTCAGCGGGCGTCGGGTCATGTCACCGGCAGCGTGCAACTGGTCGACACCGAGCAGGCTGATGATCAACAGCAGCGGCAATAGCAGGGCCTTGAAAATACGCATGGCGTTCACCTGTTCTTGTTATTGGACATTGCCTGCCATGCTAGGAAGTAACGGCCTGCGCCGGGGTACTACCTTGGTACTGACGCACTGGTACTTTGGGCATATTTCCCAGCCCGCCGCCGCTCCACCCCAGCCCTTGCGACCGCGCGAACTACTACCTTCGTACGTGCCCGGCGCTACCTTGGGCATATTTCCCGAGCCGATGGCGCTTCCTATGCTGGCGACACCCTCTGCAGGAGTCGCCCCATGCACCGCATCAGTTGCCGCCTGTTGTTCTGCCTCGCCGCCGCCTTTGGCGTGGCGGCCGGCGCCAGCGCGAACGACTTGCAGGTACGTATCGGCTACCTGGCGCATCTACCGCCACGCGGCCCTTTGCTCTCCAACGTCATTCCCGAACCCACCGACGCCGGCCGTCGTGGCGCCGAACTGGCGATCATCGACAGCAACAGCACCGGGCGTTTTCTCAAGCAGCAGTTCGAGTTGCAGAGCGCCGAAAGCGCGGAGACGAGTGACGTGCTCGCCGCTGCCGAACGCTTGCACCAGGCCGGCATCCGCCTGTTCGTGGTCAATGCCCCCGCCGCCACCCTGCGCCAGCTCAGCGAGCGCCTGCCGGACAGCCTGCTGCTCAATGCCGGCAGCGCCGACGACGGCCTGCGCCGCGAGCAATGCCTGGGCAACGTGCTGCACACCCTGCCCAGCCGCGCGATGCTGGCCGACGCCCTGGCGCAATTTCTCGCCGTGCGCAAATGGACGCGCTGGCTGCTGGTGACCGGCACCACCGCGGACGACATCGCCTATGCCGACGCGCTCAAGCGCGCCGCCAAACGCTTTGGCCACAGGATCGTCGCCGAAAAGCCGTGGAGTTTCGACAACGACCAACGGCGCAGCGCCCAGGCGGAAATGCCGCTGTTTACCCAGTCCAGCGAGTACGACGTGGTGCTGGTGGCCGACGAACGTGGCGACTTCGGCGAGTACCTGCCCTACAACACCTGGTATCCGCGCCCGGTAGCCGGCACCCAGGGACTGACCCCGACCGCCTGGCACAAGACGGTGGAAACCTTCGGCGCTGCGCAATTGCAGAAACGCTTCGAGGCACTGGCCGGGCGCTGGATGAACGACCGCGACTTCGCCGCCTGGATGGCCGTGCGCAGCATCGCCACCGGCGTGACCAAGCTGCGCGCTGCCGCGCCGCAGGGCATTCGCCACCTGCTGCTGAACGAACAACTACCGCTGGACGGCTTCAAGGGTCGCAAGCTGAGCTTCCGCCCGTGGAACGGTGAGCTGCGCCAGCCCATTGCGCTGGTGCATCCACGCGCCCTGGTCAGCACCTCGCCGCAGGACGGTTTTCTGCACCCGCACAACGAAATGGACAGCCTCGGCTACGACCGGCCTGAAGTGAGCTGCGATCTGGCGAGTACCACCAACTGATGGTGCGCACGGCGCACCCTACCTACACCGAACCCTAGGGTGCGCCGCGCGCACCTCCTACACAACGCGCCGCCAAAGACAACAACAAGAGGATCAACCCCATGCGTCTGACCCGTCTCGCCTGCGCCGTCGCCTTCGGCCTGGCCTGCCACTCGGCCTTCGCCGCCACTGCCTACGTGTCCAACGAGAAGGATGACAGCATCAGCGTCATCGACCTCGACAGCCTCGAAGTCACCGCCACCCTCGATGTCGGCATGCGCCCTCGCGGGCTGCTGCTGTCTTCCGACAACACGCTCTTGTACATCTGCGCCAGCGACTCGGACCGCGTGCAGGTGATGGACCTGGCCACGCGCACCATCATCAAGGAGCTGCCCTCCGGCGCCGACCCCGAGCAGTTCGCCCTGCACCCCAACGACCGCTGGCTGTATATCTCCAACGAAGACGATGCGCTGGTCACGGTGGTCGACAGCCAAAGCGACGCGGTGCTGGCGCAGATCGATGTCGGCGTCGAACCCGAAGGCATGGCGGTCAGCCCGGACGGCAAATGGGCGGTGAACACCAGCGAAACCACCAACATGCTGCACTGGATCGACACCCGCACCCAGCAACTGGTGGACAACACCCTGGTCGACCAGCGCCCGCGTCACGTCGAGTTCGAGAAGGACGGCAAACGCCTGTGGGCCTCGGCCGAGATTGGCGGCACGGTGACGGTGCTGGATGTGGACTCGCGCCAGGTGCTCAAGGTGCTCAACTTCGCCATCAAGGGCGTGCACCCGGACAAGGTGCAGCCGGTGGGCGTGAAGCTTTCGGACGATGGCAAATACGCCTTCGTCGCCCTCGGCCCGGCCAACCATGTGGCGGTGGTGGATGCCAGGACCTTCGAGATTCTCGACTACCTGCTGGTGGGCCGGCGCGTCTGGCACATGGCGTTCACCCCGGATCAGAAGCGCCTGCTGACCACCAACGGCGTCAGCGGTGATGTGTCGGTGATCGACGTCGACAGTCTCAAGGTGACCAAGTCGATCAAGGTCGGTCGCTACCCCTGGGGCGTGGTGGTAACGCCATGAACGCCCTGGAGGTGAGCGGCGTCGGTTTCGCCTATGGCGCGCGCCAGGCGCTCAGCGACCTGGCCTTCGAGCTGGCGCCGGGGCGCTTCGGCGCCCTGCTCGGGCCCAACGGCGCCGGCAAATCCACCCTGATCGCCCTGCTCACCCGTCTGTATGACCTGCAGCAGGGCGATATCCGCATCTTCGGCCACAGCCTGCGCGACGAACCGCGCCAGGCGCTGCGCCAGCTTGGCGTGGTGTTCCAGCAGAGCACGCTGGATCTGGACCTGTCGGTGCAGCAGAACCTCGCCTATCACGCCGCGCTGCACGGCATGCCGCGCCGAGAGGCGCAGGTGCGCATCGACGAGGAGTTGCTGCGCCAGGATCTCGCCGAACGTCGCCACGACAAGGTGCGCACGCTCAATGGCGGCCACCGGCGTCGCGTGGAGATCGCCCGCGCCCTGCTCCACCAGCCGCGCCTGCTGCTGCTCGACGAGGCCAGCTCCGGGCTCGACCCGGCCAGCCGCCTGGCGCTGGGCCGGCACGTGCGCAACCTGTGCCGCGAGCAGGGCCTGTGCGTGCTGTGGACCACCCATCTGCTGGACGAGATCGAGTCCAGCGACGACCTGCTGATCCTGCACCGTGGCGAGCGCGTGGCCTGGGGCAAGGCCAGCCAGTTCGGCGATGACCTGGCCATCAGCTTCGCCCGCCTGACCGGCGACGAAGCGCTGGGCCGTGGCCATGTGCGCGAGGCGCTGCGGCCCAGTTGTGGGAGGGGCTTCAGCCGCGAGATCCACAATATCGAAGAACTCGCGGCTAAAGCGGAACGCCGCCCGGCCACCCCCACAGATTGCGCAAAGGAGCAGCACCCATGACCGCTTACTGGGAATGCCTGCGCGGCATCGTCCTGCGCGAATGGCTGCGCTTCGTGCTGCAACGCTCGCGCTTTCTCAGCGCCCTGGTACGCCCGCTATTGTGGCTGCTGGTGTTCGCCGCAGGCTTTCGTGCCGCGCTGGGCATCGCCATCATCGAGCCTTACGACACCTACATCACTTACGACACCTACATCGTGCCGGGCCTGGCCTGCATGATCCTGCTGTTCAACGGCATGCAGGGCTCGCTGTCGATGGTCTACGACCGCGAGATGGGCAGCATGCGCGTGCTGCTCACCAGCCCCCTGCCACGGGCCTTTCTGCTGGCGGCCAAGCTACTGGCCACGGCGCTGATCTCGCTGCTACAGGTCTATGCCTTCCTCGCCATCGCCTGGGTCTACGGCGTGCAACCACCGGTCTGGGGCCTGCTCGCCGCGCTGCCGGCGCTGCTGCTGGTGGCGCTGCTACTCAGCGCGCTGGGGCTGCTGTTGTCCAACGGTATACGACAACTGGAGAACTTTGCCGGGGTGATGAATTTCGTCATATTCCCGCTGTTCTTTCTGTCGTCTGCGCTGTACCCGCTGTGGAAGATGCGCGAGTCCAGCGAGTGGCTGTACTGGCTGTGCGCGGTCAACCCCTTCACCCACGCCGTGGAGCTGGTGCGCAACGCGCTCTACCTGCGCCTGCACCTCGATGCGCTGCTGATCTGCGCCGGCCTCAGCGCGCTGCTGACGCTGCTCGCCGTGGCCAGCTTCAACCCGCAGCATGCGGCGCTGCGCAAGGTGGGCTGATCATGATCGTTCCCACGCTCCGCGTGGGAACGCATCCCAGGACGCTCCGCGTCCGGCGTCGAACCTGCCGGTCAGTCAGCACCGGCGCAGAGCGCCATTCCATCTGCTCCCACGCAGAGCGTGGGAGCAATCATGTTCCAGCAGCCCCTTCTACTACTTTGGTACTGCTTTTCCTCTCCAACGTAGAATTCCCAAGCCTGCGACCATGGCCTGTAATACCGGCACAACAATAAGTAGAGACCTTGCCATGAAGTACCGTCTGCCCGTGCAAGCGGGCCTGATGTTCGCCTCCCTGCTGCTGGTCTGCATCGTGCGTGCCGAAGAGCTGTTCGATACCGATGGCTATCGCAGCAACCAGTACCGCAGCCCCACGCCAGCCAGCCTGGAAGGCGTGCAGATCGTCGATACTCCCGCCCTGCAGAAGCTGCTCGCCGAGCGCCCGGATACCCGCCTGATCGATGTCTACCGTCGCCCCTGGGTGCAAGGACGCTTCATCGAGGACGCGCCCCACGCCAACCTGCCCGGCAGTCTGTGGCTGGCCAATGCCGGCGACGGCAACCTGGCTCCGCAATGGCATCGCTACTTCACCTACTACCTGCACCAGCAGAGCCGTGGCGATACGCGCCAACCCTTCGTGTTCTACTGCCGCTCCGATTGCTGGTTGAGCTGGAACGCCGCGCGCCGCGCCCATGCCATGGGCTATCGCCAGCTCTACTGGTACCGTGATGGCGTCGATGCCTGGGAACAGGCCGGCCTGCCTCTGGTGCCCGCCCAACCTGCCGAATTGCCTGCCGCTTTCCTCACGCCCACCGCCACCCCATAATCACAACAACGAGGTGCAAGGCCATGTACAAGATTCTGATTGCCGACGATCATCCGCTGTTTCGTGAAGCCATCCACAACGTCATCGCCGACGGTTTTCCCGGCAGCGAGATCATGGAAACCGCCGACCTGGACAGCGCCCTGGAGCTGACCCAGAGCCACGACGACCTGGACCTGATCCTGCTCGACCTGAACATGCCTGGCATGCACGGCCTGGGCGGGTTGATGAACCTGCGCAACGAGGCACCGACCATTCCGGTGGTGATCGTCTCGGCCGAGCAGGACAAGCAGATCGTGCTGCAGGCCATCACCTATGGCGCAGTGGGCTTCATCACCAAGTCCTCGCCACGCGCGCAGATGACCGACGCCATCGCGCAGATTCTCGACGGCAACGTCTACCTGCCGCCGGACATCATCCGCTCGCAGAAGAGCGGCAGCTCACGCCAGCACCACGACAACCACAGCATCGCCCCGGAACTGCTGCAGGCGCTGACGCGTAAGCAACTGCTGGTACTCGAACGCATGACCAAGGGCGAGTCGAACAAGCAGATCGCCTACAGCCTGGATATCGCCGAAACCACGGTCAAAGCTCACGTCTCGGCCATTCTGCGCAAGCTCGGCGTGCATAACCGGGTGCAGGCGATACTCTCGGCCGGCGATATCGACTTCGCCTCCTACCTGCGGCGTTAGCACCCGATAGCTTGGCTGCGATTCCTGCGCAGGCGGCAAGCCAGAAACCGAAAAGCGCCTGGGCTCCCGCCTTCGCGGGAGTGACGGACGAGGTTGTCCTGACGCCCGTCATCAACCCATGCTAAAACGGCGGCTTTGCCTGAATGCCTGCATTCCAGGCAGCAGACTTTGCACTGGTTCTGATGGAGTCCACCATGCACATCCGCCCCTTCCGGCTCACCGACGAAGCCGCCGTCGTCGATCTCTGGCAACGCTGCGACCTGGTCCGCCCCTGGAACGATCCGTACAAGGACATCCAGCGCAAGCTACAGGTGCAACCGGAGCTGTTTCTGGTGGGTGAGATCGACGGCAGGCTGGTGGCCTCGGCCATGGCCGGTTACGAGGGGCATCGCGGCTGGGTCAACTACCTGGCGGTGTGCCCGCAGCAACGCCAGCAGGGCCTGGCCCGTCAGTTGATGGCGTATGTCGAAGAACAGTTGCTGGTCCTGGGCTGCCCCAAACTCAGCCTGCAGGTGCGCGACACCAACGCGGCAGCTTTGGCCTTCTACGAGCGGCTTGGCTACAAGGTCGATGCATCCGTCAGCCTGGGCAAACGCCTGATCGCGGATGATTGACGGCGCGCCCGTATCGTAGCCCGGATGCAATCCGGGGCAGAACGGCCTGATCCTTCCCGGATTACATCCGGGCTACGGGGCCATCGCAACCGTCGATATCTTTGGCGTATCGCTGAATCGCAGGGTGCGCCGTGCGCACCGGGGCGAACGACCATTTCAAGCCCCCGCTCCGCGCTCCATCAGGTGACTCATCGCCGCCTTCAGCTTCATCGGCCGCACCGGTTTGTGCAGCAGGCTGTGGCCGAGCTCGCGCATCTGCTGCTTGAGTTCGTTGCTGTAGTTGGCGGTGATCATCAACGCCGGTAGCGGCGCGCTGCGTCGGGCGTTTATCTGCGCCACGGCATCGACGCCATTGCGCTCGTCATCGAGGTGGTAGTCGGCAATCAGCAGGTCGGCCTCGGCGTGGTAGTTGTCCACCTGGCGCGCCAGGTCTTCTTCGCTCAGCGCCGTGACCACCCGGCAGCCCCAGCCCTCGAGCAGGGTGCGCATGCCCGCGCAGATCGCCGCATCGTTATCCAGCACCCAGACCCGCGCACCGCTGAGGCGTTCGAGCAACTGGTCCGGACTGTCCTGCACGGCACGCGCGCGCGGGGCGCGACGGGTCAGCGGCACTTCCACGGCGAACATCGACCCTCTGCCCAGCTGCGACGCTACGCGGATGCGGTGGCCGAGCATGCGCGCGATTTTCTCGACGATCGCCAGACCCAGGCCCAGGCCGCGATCCTGCTTGCGCTGCACGTTGTCGCCGCGTTTGAACTCCTGGAAGATCTCGCCGAGCTTGTC
>CAMPIF010000128.1 GCA_946886245.1 Ectopseudomonas composti
ATGTCAGCCCTGCCTATGAGCGAATCTTCGGTCGCTCCGCCGCGCTGCTGTTGGCCGACTATGGCGAGTGGCGCAACAGCATCTATCCGGACGATATCGACTACGCCGCCGAGAGCCTGGCCAAGGTGCTGGAAACCGGCGCGGTAGAGTCGCGCGAGTACCGCATCATTCGCGCTGATGGCCAATTGCGCTGGCTCAGCGACAAGTGCTTCGTCAGCCCCCGGCTGGGCACCGAGCAGGGCAGTGTGATCGTCGGTATCGCCGAAGACATCACCGAGAAGAAGCGCCTGGAGGGCGAGTTGCATCGCCTGGCGACCACTGATGTGCTGACCCAGAGCAGCAACCGGCGGCACTTCTTCGAATGCGCACGTCGCGAGTTCGAGCACGCGCGCAAGTTCGGCAGCCCGCTGGCCTTCCTGTTGCTCGATCTCGACGACTTCAAGAAGATCAATGACCAGTATGGCCACCAGATCGGTGATCAGGTCCTGCAGCGCCTGGCGCATTGCGGCAGCAATGCCTTGAGGCGCGGCGACCTGTTCGGGCGTATCGGCGGCGAGGAGTTCGCGGCGCTGTTCCCGGGCTGTGAGCAGAATGTGGCCTTGCAGGTGGCTGAACGCCTGCAGCGTGAGGTGCAACGCCTCAGCTTTCGGCACGAGGGCACCAGCTTCGGCATCACCGTCAGTCAGGGCCTGACCAGCCTGCTGGCCACTGACGTCAGCCTCGATGCGCTCTATGCACGTGCCGATGCAGCGATGTACATGGCCAAGCGCCAAGGCAAGAATCAGATCGTTCTGGGCTGAGGGCCTGGCGATTTTCCGCCTGGGAACAGCTTCTCATAAGCGGAATTCTGCCTGTTCTCATTGTCATCGCACGGTCACTGCTCTGCAGGGAAAATGTAACCTGTTGTTCTAGAAGCCTTGCGGGCTTGCCGCCAGGAGCTGGCGCGTTATCTGCATAGGCTCCGGCAGATGCCGGCCAGGATGTCGGTGCACAATAACAACGACGAGAGAGCATTCACCATGCACCACTCTGCCCACCTCATTCCGGCCGCCCAGCTGCGTTCGCCGTTGTTCTGTTCTTCCTGAGTTTTTCGCGTACCCATTCGAGCCCGGCTTGTGCCGCGTACTGTCTCGTGGGTGCGTGTTCCCTATTCGTTCTGGCCTGCCTCTTCGTGCCGAAGTCTGTGCCGGACGATGCGTCACCTTAAACACACTGGAGAGACATATAATGAGAAAGACCTCCCTGGCACTGGCCGTAGCCGCCAGCACCCTGGGCCTGAGCCAAGTGGCGTTCGCCGACCTGGTCGGCGACACCAAAGTCAGCCTGGAAGCGCGTAACTTCTACTTCAACCGCGACTTCCGTGAGGGGGCTGGTCAGTCCAAACGTGAGGAGTGGGCTCAAGGCTTTATCCTGCGCGCCAACTCCGGCTTCACTGAAGGCACCGTAGGTTTTGGTGCTGATGCGATCGGCATGTTCGGTTTTAAGCTGGATTCCGGTGGTGGTACTGCCGGCAGCGATCTGCTGGTTCCGGATCGTTCGGGTGGTTCTCAGGATAACTATTCTGATCTGGCGGTAGCGCTGAAGGCGAAAATCTCCAACAGCACTCTGCGTGTTGGTCAGATGCAGTTCAAGAACGCGGCCATCGCTTCCAGCGACGGTCGTCTGCTGCCTCAGGTTTTCGAAGCAGGTCACCTCGTTTCTCAAGAAATCGATGGCCTGATGCTGGAAGCCGCTCACGTGCGTGAGGTCAACCAGCGCAACTCCGGTGACTATGAAGATATCTCCATCACCAGCGGCGGTCGCCGTGGTATCAACACCCTCGGTGGCACCACCACCGATTCGTTCGACTTCATCGGCGGTACCTACAAGCTGACCAAGGACCTGACAGCAGGCTATTACTATTCCAATTTGGACGAGCTGTACAAACAGCACTCTTTCAACCTGGTACATGTGCTGCCGCTGGGTGACAAACAGAGTCTGAAGACTGACGTTCGCTATGCGCGCTCCACTGATGACGGTAACCGCAGCAATGTGGACAACAAGGCCTTCGGCGCCATGATGACCTATTCCCTGAGCGGTCATTCCTTCGGTCTGGGCTACCAGAAGATGAGCGGCGACACTGGCTTCGCCTACATCAACGGCACCGACCCGTTCCTGGTCAACTACGTTCAGATTCGTGACTTCGCCAACAAGGACGAGAAATCCTACCAGGCTCGTTACGACTTCAACTTTGCGTCCATCGGTATTCCGGGCCTGACCTTCATGACCCGTTACCTGACCGGCGACAACATCGATCGTGGTCGCGGTGTGTCCGAAGGCCGTGAGTGGGAGCGCAACACCGAGCTGATGTACGTGTTCCAGGAAGGTGCACTGAAGAACCTGGGCGTGCGCTGGCGTAATGCGACTGTTCGCGACAACTTCGATCGCAACATCGACGAAAACCGTCTGATCGTCAGCTACACCCTGCCGCTGATGTAAGACGATAGGTTTTCGGGAGGCCTCAGGCCTGATGTCCCGAAAAGCTGAACGAAAAATGCCCGCTCCCTTTGGACGCGGGCATTTTTCATGGGCGACTGGTGACGGTTCAGCGTGGGTGGTCAGCTGCGCTTGCCGAGGTGGCAAGAATGGCGCTGGCCAGTGCCATGTCGTCGGCGTCCTGCAGTTGCGGGTTGGCGCTGCGCAGTTGCTGCATTGCCGCTTCCAGATGCGGGCCGCGAATTTCGCCGTTGCTGGCGACGAAGCTGCTGGCATCCTCTTCGGCCGCCGCAACCAGCTTGCGATCCTTGAAGGTCAGGTAGGTCGAGGCGGTGGTTGCGCCCGAGGACAGAATGTCGCGCAGCATGCCATCTGCTGCAGCGGTCTGGGCGATCAGGCAGGCACTGAACGCCAGTGCGGCACGGCTCGTTACACGCATGATGAAACTCCTGTAGGGTGGTTCCTCTCCTAGGAGTCGCACAAGCCGCTGCTGGTTCCTTGCGGGCGATGGCCGGTTGCCAGGCCGATCAGTTGCCGAGCGTGCGCGCCCGCTGCTGATGACGCCACCAAAGCAGCGCCGAGAGCAGCGCCAGTGCGCCGAACAGCAGAAATTGCCAGGCCCAGGGCAGGTCGGGAAACAGGTAGGTCAGTGCGCCGACAGCGACGGCCACCAGGCCGATCCACAGCAGGTAGCCTCCGGCGCCGAACACTTCGAGAATCAGCAGCAGGGTGGCCAGGGACAACCAGTCCCAGAACGACAGGTGTTGCAGGTAGGTGATCATGAGATGGCGCGGCTACCCATACTCAGACTGTTCGCTGATCGCCCTTTGGTGTGCATTGCATAGACTCCATTGCCAGATCAATCAATCTAAGCACAGCCGTCTGCGCTCTGCCGCCGACCCCTTCGCAAGGTGGGCAGATGCCGGGTAATCCGTGGGAGCCAGGGCATGTTTGAGCGTTCGCTGATGACGTTTTTGCTTACCGCTCTATTGCTGGCAGGGCAGGGCGCGGTGGCCGATGAGCTGCTCGATGCCCTGCACCTTGCAGCGCCGCAGTTGGAAATGCGTGCGTTGCAGGATGCGCTGCACGCGCTGCGGTGTGCCGAGCGAGAAAGCGCGGGCAAGGCCCGTCGGTTGGCGGTGATCGATTACTCGCGCTCCTCGCTGGAACGACGTTTGTGGGTGTTCGACCTGACGCACAGGCAGTTGCTGCAGCGTGAGTTCGTGGCCCATGGCCGCCAGTCCGGCGAGCTGTTCGCCGAGCGCTTTTCCAATCTGTCTGGTAGCCATCAGTCCAGCCTCGGTCTGTTTCGTGGTGGCGAAGACTACAAGGGGCGGCATGGCCATTCGCTGCGTCTCGATGGCCTGGAGCCCGGCTTCAATGACCAGGCGCGTGCCCGTGCGCTGGTGATCCATGGAGCTGATTACGTGGCGCCGAGATGGGCGCAGCAATATGGACGCATGGGGCGCAGCCTGGGCTGTCCGGCCGTGCAGCAGGAGGTGATCCGGGTGCTGGTGGATCAGCTCAGGGATGGCCAGTATCTGTTCGCCTGGCACCCGCAGTTGGCCGACGACCGCTACCGCGACTGCGCGAGCCTCAGCGTTGCTCGCTCTGCGGAGTGACGCGCAGTACTTCCTCGATGGTGCTCAGCCCAGCTGCGACCTTTTGCGCGCCGGACAGCCGCAGGCTGCGCATGCCGTCCTTGAAGGCGGCGCGGCGCAGGGCAGTCAGGTCGGTATCGGCGTTGATCAGCGGCTTGATGGCATCGTTGATCAGCATGATCTCGTAGACGCCGGCGCGGCCGCGGTAGCCGGTTTCACGGCATTCCAGGCAGCCGACGGCGTGGTGCGCCTGGGTCGGCAATGGCGAGCTCCAGGGCCGGGTCAGGCCGTTCCAGGTGTCTTCGTCCAGTTGCACCGGTGCCTTGCAGTGCGGGCACAGGGTGCGCACCAGGCGCTGCGCCATGACGCCGAGGATGGTGGCCTTGAGCAGGTAGTGCGGCACGCCCAGTTCGAGCAGGCGGGTGATGGCGCTGGGTGCATCGTTGGTATGCAGGGTGGACAGTACCAGGTGGCCGGTCAGCGCCGCCTGAATGGCCATTTCGGCGGTTTCCAGGTCGCGGATCTCACCGATCATGATGATGTCCGGGTCCTGGCGCATCAATGCGCGTATGCCGCTGGCGAAGTTCAGGTCGATGTTGTGCTGCACCTGCATCTGGTTGAAGGCGCCCTCGATCATCTCGATGGGGTCTTCGATGGTGCAGACGTTCACCTCCTCGGTCGCCAGCTGCTTGAGCGTGGTGTAGAGCGTGGTGGTCTTGCCCGAGCCGGTAGGGCCGGTAACCAGGATGATGCCGTTGGGTTGGCAGGTCATGCTCTCCCAGCGGCGCAGGTCGTCAGGAGAGAAGCCAAGCTGATCCGGGCTTTTCAGCAGCACTTCCGGGTCGAAGATACGCATCACCATCTTTTCGCCGAAAGCGGTCGGCAGGGTGGACAGGCGCAACTCCACTTCGTTGCCATCCGGGGTCTTGGTCTTGACCCGGCCATCCTGCGGCTTGCGCTTCTCGGCGATGTTCATGCGGCCGAGGTTTTTCAGGCGGCTGACCACGGCCATGGTGACCTGGGCGGGGAACTGGTAGACGGTGTGCAGCACGCCGTCGATGCGAAAGCGCACGGTGCCCTGCTCGCGGCGTGGCTCGATATGGATATCGCTGGCGCGTTGCTGGAAGGCGTACTGGAACAGCCAGTCGACGATGTTGACGATGTGCGCATCGTTGGCGTCCGGCTCCTGATCCTGGGCGCCGAGGCTGAGCAGTTGTTCGAAGTTGCCGACGCCGCTGATCTTCTGGTCGGTGGCATTGGCGCCGCTGACCGAGCGGGCCAGGCGATAGAACTCGGTGGTGAAGCGCTGAATGTCGCTGGGGTTGGCCACCACGCGCTTGATCGGGCGCTTGAGCACGTGCACCAGGTTGGCCTCCCAGCTATGCACCAGCGGCTGGCTGCTGGCGATGGTGACGCTCTCGCTGTCCACCGCCACGGCAAGAATCTTGTGGCGCTGGGCGAAGGCGTAGGACATCAGCGGGGTAATGGATGGTACGTCGATCTTCAGCGGGTCGATGCGCAAGTAAGGTTGCCCGGCGAAGTTGGCCAGCCAGGCGGTGAGGGTTTCCAGATCGAGCTTCTTGCCCGGCCTTTTCTGATCGTCCACCTGCTGTGCGGCGAGAAATTCCAGCGGGTGCTGGGTATTGTTCAGCGAGCTGCGACGGATCGCCAGGCACTGCTCGGCCACGTCCTGCGCGATCCGACCCTGGGCCACCAGCTCGCGCAGCAGGTCGCCAAGATCCAGTACACGGTCAGGGGCGGTAGCGGTGAAGGCGGACATGCGGGCTCCTCGGGGTCGGCCTGAACAAGGTTAGCCGAACTAGGATGCCCGAAAAGCCGTATCAGGGCGAAGGCCCATGCGTGATCGAGTAGCCGCTTCAGGCCACCTCCGTCACCAGGCCGTGATCCAGATGCTGCCAGGTCACCTCCCAGACGCAGACCAGGCCGCGCAGTTTCTGCGCCAGCACCCCGGCCCGGTGCAGCGAGATGCCGGGCAGGCGCAGGCTGATGTGCAGGTCATCCTGCAGGCGTTGCATGTGCAAGGCTTCGGGTAACAGCTGCAATTGGGCGAACAGACCGAGCAGCCGGCACAGCACATCGGCTTCGGCGTCGGTGCGCAGTTGGTACTCGACACAGGCATTGGGGCGATCCTGCCAGGGATCGCGGCGGTTGTGGGCGGACGGGAATGGAGTGGTATCAGGCATGGCAGCAGCTCGGGCAGGTTTTGCCTAAGTTTCCGCCTTCTTTCGGCAAAAATTCTGCCTGGTTTTCTGTGTTTATGCGTATTTAATGGATAGAATTTCCCTGTTAAGTCACTAATGGGGATTTTTTATGTCCGTCGCGCTGGATGCCTACGATCAACGCATTCTTGCTCTGCTACAGGAGGATGCGGGTCTCTCCACGGCGGAGATCGCCGAGCGTATCGGTCTGTCGCAGTCACCCTGCTGGCGGCGTATCCAGCGGCTCAAGGAGGAGGGGGTGATCCGCAAGCAGGTCACCCTGCTCGATCGCAAGCGCATCGGGCTGCATACCCAGGTGTTCGCTCAGGTCAAACTCAACGCCCATGGCCGTTCCAACCTGACCGAGTTCGCCGAGGCCATGCGCGAGTTTCCCGAGGTGCTGGAGTGTCATGTGCTGATGGGCGCGGTGGACTTCATGCTGCGCATCGTCACCCGCGATATCGAGGCCTATGAGCGCTTCTTCTTCGAGAAGCTGTCGCTGGTGCCCGGTATCCAGGAAGTGAACTCGATCGTGGCGTTGTCGGAGATCAAGTCCACCACCAGCTTGCCGCTTGCCTAAGGAAACGCCGAGAAAGCCGTCATGCCCGCGCAGGCGGGTATCCAGAACCTACGAGTCACCTGGGCTCCCGCCTTCGCGGGAGTGACGATAAATGGCTTTCTCAGAACATCCCTAAGGCTTGATCACCACCGGAGGCAACTGCTCGACATTACGCTTGCCAGGTGGCGTGAGGCCCATGGACACATAGATGCTGGTCAGTTGCTCCACGCCCATGTCGGCAGGGCGTATCCAGGCCTCCGGCACGTAGAGCAGGCCACCACCGACTGGAATCGGCGCGGTGGGAATGAGGATGGCGCAGTAGGCACGGCCTTCCAGCTCCACGCTTTCCGAACTCGGGCGCAGGGCAAGTACGGCAGCGCCGTCGCCGCCGAAGAAGCACCAGACCGGGGCCATGGTGGTGATGTCCGGGTTCTTGCTCTTGTCCAGCAGGCCGACGAAGCGATCAGCCAGGTTGTAGAAATTACCGATCAGCGGGGTACGCCGCAGTGTGCGATCGATCAGCCAGGACAGCGGGCGGCGCAGGCCCAGTTGTACCGCCAGGCCCAGTGGGTAGAGGCTGGCCAGCAGCACCAGACTGCCGAGCAGGTAGGCCAGATAGCTGTTGCTGGAAAAGGGCTGGCCGAGCGCTGCGAACAATTGGCCGATGAGCGTCGAGGGGCCGACCAGGCGATTGAGCAGGCTGAATATCCAGGCGAGCAGTGCCAGGGTCAGCGCCAGCGGCAGTAGCGCGAGCAGGCCGGTCAGCCAGGTGGTGACGACGGATTTCAGGCTGCGTCTGAGCATGTAAGGGTTTCCTTGACGATCTGGGCAGTGACTTTACGCCAGGCGTGGCAATTGCGGGCAGTTGTGTCCGTGTGCGTGGCCTGTGAAATGGCTACAGCGCTTTTCGTCAGATCATTCGCGCGAAAAAAAGCCCGGCACTGAGGCCGGGCGGAGTGGGTACACGAGGTACCGAAGTAGCATCGTTCGGTTGAGCCGCTACATGCCGAGCAGATTCGGCAGCGTCATGGACACGGCCGGGATGTAGGTGATCACCATCAGGAAGCTGATCAGCAGCATCAGCCATGGCAGTGCGGCGCGGATCACCGCCGTCAGCGGCATGCCCGTCACCGCCGAGGTGACGAACAGGTTCAGCCCCACCGGTGGCGTGATCAGTCCGATCTCCATGTTCACCACCATGATGATGCCCAGGTGGATCGGGTCGATGCCCAGCTGCATGGCGATCGGGAACAGGATCGGCGCCAGGATCAGGATGATCGCCGACGGTTCCATGAACGCACCGGCGATCAGCAGCACGATGTTCACCACCAGCAGGAACTGCCACGGCTGCAGACCCAGATCCACCACCCAGGCGGTGATCTGTTGCGGAATCTGCTCGGTGGTCAGCACGTGGGCGAAGAGCATGGCGTTGGCGATGATGAACATCAGCATGATGGTCAGTTTGCCGGACTCCAGCAGCACCTTCGGGCACTCGCTGATCTTCAGGTCCTTGTACACGAACAGGGCGACGAAGCCGGCGTAGACCGCTGCCACGGCCGCCGCCTCGGTCGGGGTGAACATGCCGGTGTAGATACCGCCGAGGATGATCACCATCAGCAGCAGGCCCCAGAACGCCTCACGTGCGGCACGCAGCCACTCGCGGAAACTGGCACGCGGCAGGGCCGGCAGCTTCTTGATGCGCGCGACGATGTAGATCGCGACCATCAGCACCAGGCCCAGCATCACGCCCGGGATCACCCCGGCCATGAACAGCTTGCCCACCGACTGCTCGGTGGCAGCGGCGTACACCACCATCACGATCGACGGCGGAATCAGGATGCCCAGGGTACCGGCGTTGCACACGATGCCGGCGCCGAAGGCCTGCGGATAACCGGAACGCACCATGCCGGCGATGGCGATGGAGCCCACGGCGGCCACGGTCGCCGGCGAGGAGCCGGACAGCGCGGCGAACAGCATGCACGCCAGCACCGCACCGATAGCCAGGCCGCCACGGATGTGGCCGACGCAGGCGTTGGCGAAGTCGATCAGGCGACGCGCCACGCCGCCGGTGGTCATGAACGCACCGGACAAGAGGAAGAACGGGATCGCCAGCAGGGTGTAGTGCTCGGACGTCTCGAACAGCTTGATCGCCAGCGAGCGCACCGAGTCCGGGCTGAACAGCATGATGGTGATCGAGCCGGCCAGGCCGAGCGACGCGGCGATCGGCACGCCGATGAACATCAGCAAAAACAGCAGCAGGAAGAGGAACAGAACGGTCATTGCTTGGGCTCCTCGTGCTCATTGATCTTCAGGGCATCGGCGGCTTCGTCAGCCAGGCCGAGACCGGTCTGCTCGTTGCGCAGGATACGGACGAGGATTTCCAGGAAGCGGACGAACACCATGGCGTAGCCGAACGGCACGATCATGCCGATATGCCATTGCTGGATGCCGTAGTGGCCGAGGTCTTCGGCGCCGATGCCGGCGGTGAACAGGGTGCGCACCCAGTCGAAGCTGCCGACGGCGATCAGGCCGGCATAGCCCAGGCAGGCGGCGCAGGCGATCACGCCGATGACGCGCTGCACGCCGCGCGGGGCGAGCTTGACCAGGGCGTCGACGCCGATGTGGCCGGCCGTGCGCACGCCGTAGGCCAGGCCGAAGAAGATCAGCCAGCCGAACAGGGCCTTGGTCAGGGCATTGCTCCAGGTCATCGCCTGGGCCATGTCGAGAATGGCGTCGCCGATGCCGAGCAGAAACTCGTTACCGCCGAAATAGTCACCCAGCCAATAGAACAGGGTGTAGAAATTGTTGAGGATCACGTAGACGAAAGTGATCAGCGTCATGGCCGCCAGGAGGAAAGCGATGAAGCCTTCCTCGAAGTGCTCCCAGACGCGCCGCAAGGCGTTCAT
>CAMPIF010000129.1 GCA_946886245.1 Ectopseudomonas composti
GGAGAAACCGGTGCCGAAATCATCAATGGCAATTTTCACACCTAGACGCTTGAGCTGGTGCAGGGTATCGATGGCACGCTCAGCATTGCCAAGCAGCACTGTTTCTGTGATTTCCAGTTCTAGCAGTTCAGCAGCCAGTCTGTGTTTGCTCAGTATGGTCTGAATACTTTCTACAAAGTTGCTGCGCTGAAAGTGAACTGGCGAGATGTTTACCGCTACGCTCGGGCCGGTCATACCCTGTTCGCAGAGCGCCTTGATCTGTCGGCAGGCGGTGTCCAGTACCCATTGACTGAGCGGAATAATCTGTCCGGTGTCTTCTGCGATAGGAATGAATAGCGCTGGTGATATGAAACCCTTGCTCGGGTGGTCCCAGCGCAACAGGGCTTCAACGCCCACAACCCGACCGCTTCGGCCGTCTACTTGAGGCTGGTAGTAGAGGGTGAAACTCTGCTGTTCAATGGCTTTCTGTAATTCATTGCGCAGTACCATGCGCTCGCCGACGCGTTGATTGAGGTCGTTGGTGAACCACTGGTAGTTGTTACGCCCTTCCTGTTTGGCCTTGTACATGGCGAGGTCGGCCTGCTGGATCAATTGCATGGGCTGTTCTAGTAGGCTGTCGTTGAGTGTTATGCCGATACTCGCTGTGAGGTGCAAATCTATACCCTCGACGCGGTAGGGCCGCGCAATGTCGGCGAGTATGCGTTCAGCCACCTGAAGCACATCCTCCTCTCGCGCCAAATCGGGTAGAAGCACGACAAACTCGTCACCTCCCATACGCGCGACCGTGTCGCCTGGTCGTACCTGGGCAGATAGGCGCTGGGCAACCTCCGTGAGAATCTGGTCACCAATGTGATGACCGATTGAGTCGTTGATAGGCTTGAAACCATCTAGGTCGATGAACATCACCGCCATACTGCGTTTGTAACGTTGGGAAATCTGGCTGCCTTGGCGCAGGCGATCCTCCAGCAAGGTGCGGTTAGGGAGGCCGGTGAGCACATCGTGGCTGGCATTAAAGCTCAGTTCGTCCTGGTACCGCATTTCTTCGCTGATGTCGTTCTGCACTCCGACGAAATGTGTCAGCTCGCCGCACTCGTTGAGCACGGGTGAAATGTACAGGTCGTTCCAGAACGGGCTGCCATCCTTACGGTAGTTTCGCAGTACCACATGGGCTTCACTGGATTGCGTCAGGCCGTGACGGATGACATCGAGCGCCGCCTGATCGCGCTCGCCGCTCTGCAACATCCGGCAGTTGTGGCCGATGACCTCGTGCGCGCTGTAGCCGGTGATGCGTTCGAAGGCGGGATTGACGTATATGATCGGGTGGTCGAATTCCCTCGCGTCGACTATCACCACGCCGTTATAGCTGGCTTCCAGGCTGCGTTTGAGCAGGCGCAACTGCTTCTCCGACTCCTTGCGTTCGCCGATGTCGCGCAGCGACAGCAGACGAGCCTGCTGGCCCGCCCAGTCGGTCTCGGAGAGCTGGATTTCCACCTCCAGCTCGTCGCCAGCCGGTGTCTGCAGGTTCCACTCGAAAAGGTCTTCGCTTATGTGCGGCAGTTCGAAGCGCAATTTCAGCAGTTGTATCTGGCTGGCATTGAACAATTGCTCGGCGGCCGGGTTGGCGTAGAGCAGGGCGCCTTCGCCGTCGACTACGAGCAGGGCATCGCGGGTATCGTCGAGCAGCTTACGAAAAGACTGCTCCCGCCGCGTGACCTCCTCGCGCGCCCGGTGTTTCTCGGTGACGTCGATGGCCAGTACCAGGCAGCAGGGTTGTTCGTCGAACTCGAAGTCATGCACGAGTACCTCGGCCATGACCTCGTGGCCGGCTTTGTGCAAGTAGCGCCACAACCCGGCCTGTGGGGCGGCAACCGACACGTCACGCAGATTGGAGTTGAAGTAGGCGAGGAAACGCTGCTGCTCTTCGTGGCTGCGGATATCCAGCACGCTCATCGCCAGGAACTCTGCCTGTGAATAGCCGAAGAAGCGCGTCGCGGCCAGGTTGACGGCGCGAAAACGCAGATCCTCCTTGCTGAACACCCACATCGGTTCGGGATTGGACTCGAACAGAAGACGGTAGCGCTGCTCGCTTTCTGCCAGAAGCGCAGTGGCCTGGCCGCGGTCAATGGCGTAGCGGATGCTGCGCAGCAACTGGGTGCTGTCGAAGTTCCCTTTGACCAGGTAGTCCGCCGCCCCAAGGGCTATGGCGCTGGCGTCTAGGCGCGCGTCGCCCTGGCCGGTGAGGAGGATGATCGGTCGGCCTGCGCCGGCCTGGCGGGCCTGCTCAATCAGCTCCAAGCCCGATTCGGCGCCAAGCCTGTAGTCCACTAGGTAGAGGTCGTGCTCCTGAGCAAGGATGCTGGCCAGACCCTGTTGGAAGTCGGCGCACCAGTCAAGTTGCAGCGGCACGTCTGTCGCCTGGCGAAGCAAGTCGCGGGTGATAACAAAGTCGTCCTCGTCGTCGTCGATCAGCAGCAGGCGCCAGTGATTTTCGGGTCGTGTCATGCGGTTTTGCCATCCACGGGGAGTTCGACGATTTCCAGCCAGTAGCGGCCGAGGGTCTTAACCACCTCGATCAGGCCGGTATAGGTAACGGGTTTGGTGATGAACGAATTGCTCCCCATGTCGTAGCTGCGCAGGATGTCTTCCTCGGCCGACGAAGTGGTCAGCACCACTACCGGGATACCACGCAGCAGCGCATCGGATTTGATCGCATGCAGCGCCTCACGGCCGTCCATGCGCGGCATGTTGAGGTCAAGCAGGATCAGACCGGGCAAAGGATAGCGTTCCGCGTCGTCATAAGGCGCGCGCTGGCACAAGTAGTCGAGCAGCGCCTCTCCGTCATGCACGAAGTGTAGCGGATTGCTGACCCGGCACTCCTCGAATGCCTCGCGGGTCATCAGGCAGTCATCCTGGTCGTCATCGGCGATCAGGATATGTACGGGGTTTCGTGTGTTCATGACGTTGTCTTGTCCATTGACGGGAAGGTAATGCGGAAGGTGCTGCCGGCACCGGGGGTACTACTGGCAGTGATTCTGGCACCGTGGCGCTCTACGATCTTCTTGACGATGGCCAGGCCGATGCCGGTGCCGGCGTAGGCTTCGCGGCCGTGCAGGCGCTGGAAAGGGTTGAAGATGCGGTCCAGATACTTTTCGTCGAAGCCGATGCCGTTGTCTGCGATGCAGAGTACCCACGTGTTGCCAGCCTGCTGTTCTGCATAGATTCGTATCAGCGGCTGCTGACCGGCTTTTCGGAATTTCAGGGCGTTGCTCAGCAAGTTCTGTAGCACCCGGCGCAACTGGCTGGCATCGCCCCGTACCGGCGGCAGGGGTTCACGCTGAACCTGCGCACCGCTCTGTTCCAGGGCAGTTTCCAGGTCCTGCAGCACCTCGTCTAGCAACTGGTCGAGTTCGAGTTGCTGTAGCGGCTGGCCGCGGGTATTGACTCGCGAGTAGTCGAGCAGGTCGATGATCAGCGCCTGCATGCGAGCCGCCGCCGAGGTCATACGCTGCAGGTAGTCACGACCTTCACCGTCTAGGTTGTCGCTGCGCTTGACGAGGCGCTCGGAGAACGCCTGGATCTTGCGCAGCGGTTCCTGCAGGTCGTGCGAGGCGACGAAAGCGAACTCCTCCAATTCGCGGTTGCTGCGCTCCAGTTCGAGAAGGGTGCGTTGTAGCTGCTCCTGAGTAGCGTGGCGTTCGCTGACGTTTTGAAAGTACACCGCTAGCCCCTCGTCGGAGGGGTAAGCATGCACCTCGAACCAGCATTGAAAAGGCTCGTAGAAGGTCTCGAAGTGGCTGGCCTCATTGTCGCGCAGAGATTGCCGATAGCGCTGGCCTATCTCGCTATCGTAGGAGCCGGGGAATGCGCTCCAAACGTTCTGCCCCAGGGTTGCCGAAGCGCTGATGTTCAACTGCCGCTCGGCTTCGGGGTTGATATAGGTGAAGCGCCAGTCGCTGTCGAGGATGTAAAAGGCGTCGCTGATGCTTTCAAGGGTGGTTGCTAGACGCTCGGCCATGCGCTGCACCTGCTTCAGTGCCTGCTTGCGATCGCTGATGTCTTGCAGCGCGCCGGAGATGCGCATGATCTGACCGTGCGCGTCGCGCACTGCCTGGCCGGCCACCTGCACGTACATGTGCTTGCCGTGCGCGTCGAGCATCTCCACGTCAAGGTCGAAACTGATGTCCTGCTCGATGCAGGCCTCGACCGCCTCGGTCACCTGCTCGCGATAGGCCGGCAGGTAGAGCTGAAGGCCTTCGCTGAGGTCGGGCAGGGTCCCGAGCGGGAAGCCAAGCAACCTGTGCATCTCCTCCGACCACACCACTTGGCGGCTGGGCAGCTCGATCGACCAGCCGCCGAGCTTGGCGATTCGACCGGCCATGCTCAGCAACAGGTTGTTCTGGCGTACCTGCTCAGTCACCGCGCGTTGCAGGCTGATGTCACGAGCAGCGCAGTAGATCACCTGGTCGTCGGCCAACGCTGCGCTGAGCTGCAGCCAGAGCTGCTGGCCCCTGGCGTCGTGCACGCGAATCTCCAGGTCTTTGACCACAGCGCCGCGTTGCAGTTGCTCGATGGCGTTTTCGACCAGGCGGCGATCCTCGGGATGTATCAGCTCCAGGTAGGGCTGGCCAATCAGCGCAATCACGGTATGCCGCAGGGTACTGGCGAAGGCTGGGTTGACCTGGATGAATTGGCCCTTCTGACCGATCATGCAGAACATTTCCAGCGACAGATTGAAGAACTGATCGCGTTCGCGCAGTGCCTGATCAGCCAAACGCAGCTTGGTGATGTCACGCAGGACCACGACCCAGCCGCCGTCATCGCTGCCGCTCAGCGGCCTGGCATCATAGAGCAGGGTGCGCGGGCGCTCGTCATGCAGGACGAGTTCGCCGTGCACGGCCTCGTCGTTTGCCGTCTGCAGCGGCCATAAATTCGGCTGCAGCGGCAGAACTTGCGCCAGCGGCTGTCCGCTGAGGTCCTGTCCGCTCTGCTGCAGCAACTCCTGGGCCGCTGGGTTGAGAAAGCTCAGGTGGCCCTGCGCGTCCACCGCCAGAAGCCCCTCGGCCATGCTGGCGGTGATCGCCGAAGTAAAATCCAGCTGCTGCTGCAAGCGCTGTTCACCGGCCAGCACTTCATTGAGCAGGCGGCTGTTTTCCAGTACCGACACGGCCATCTGGGCGAACTGCTGGGCAATCACCTGGTCGTCCTCTTCGAACTCCCCTTCGTATTTGTCCGACAACTGCAGCAGGCCGAGGTTGCGTCCGTCCTTGTCGATCAGCGGCACGGCCAGCCAGCCACGCATCGGTGGGTGTTCACCGGCATGTCGACCGAAGCCGCCCCAGCTCGGGTGGCGTTCCAGTTCGACTTGGCTCAGGCGTAGCGGCTGGTTGTTCTGGCAGATCAGGGTGTAGATGCCGCTGCCGTCCGGGCGCGTCGTGTAGTTGCGCCAGGCGGCATATTTGTCCGACAGCGACACGCCACTGATCGACTGGGCCCAGTCGTCGCCGCGGGTCAGACTGATCACCGCCTGGTGCGCGCCGACGACCAGGCGCACCTGTTCCACTAGGTAGTCGATCAGTGCTTGGTGGTCGAGCAGTTTGGCTGTGGCTATGGCCGCCGCACTCAGGCCGCGCAACTGCTCGGCCTTGTGTTCGGCCCGTTCCAAAGCTATTTGCAGAGCTTCCGTCATGCGCTCGCGTTCGCTGATGTCCTTGGCGATGCCGAAGATACCGACGATTTTTCCATCGACCATGATCGGCAGGTTGGTCACGTCCAGCGCCAGCTGTTGCCCGTCTGGGGCGAGAATATGGGTCTCGTAGCGTTGTGGGATACCGGTGCAGGCTGCGGCGAAATGCTGCTCGGTGCGCATGCGATCGGCCTTGGTGATCATTCCGGAGAAGTGTTCGCCGACGATCAGTGCCTCGCCTGTGCCGGTCAGTTGCACGCCGGCGCCGTTGAGGCTGAGAAAGCGTCCCTGCAAGTCGAAGGAGAACACCGGGTCCGGGTTGAAGGTGAAAAGCGAGCGGAAACGCTGCTCGCTTTCCTGCAGGCGCTGGCGATCATGGCTACGGGTTATGGCGATGGCCGCCAACTGTGCGGCATTGGCCAATTGCTGGATCTGCCCATCGTCCGGCGCGCTGGGGCGGCGTTGGTAGATGGCGAAGGTGCCGAGCACCTGACCCTGGTGGGATATCAGCGGGAACGACCAGCAAGCCCTGAGCCCGTGCGGACGAGCCAGTTCTCGGTAGTCGCGCCACAGCGGGTCAAGTTCGATGTCTTCGACCACTACCAGTTGCTTACGAAAGGCGGCGGTGCCGCAACTGCCGGCGTTCGGTCCGATGGCAGCGCCGTCGATAGCGCGGTTGTAGGTTTCCGGCAGGCTGGGGGCTGCGCCGGTGTGCAGGTACAGACCGTCCTCGTCGAGTAGCAACACCGAGCACAGTGTTCCACTCTGCTGGATTTCCACCATCTGGCAGATCGCCTCCAGTACTTCACGCAGCGGCCGGTCGGTGGAAATCATGCTGAGGATGTCGCGCTGGTTTTCCGCATAGGCCTCGTTCTGCACCAGTGCGGTGATATCGTGAGCCACGGCGAACAGTGTCTGCTCCTCCGGCGACCAGTCGGCCGACCAGAGTACGTGCAGTACCTGACCGTCGCGGTGACGGTAGCGATTGCGGAAGGTACGGGTAGGTCGTCCGGCCATGATGGCGGCGGCCTCTACCTCAGTCGCCGCCCGATCCTCCGGCAGCACCAGGTCCAGGTAGCTGCGGCCGATAAGCTGTTCAGGTTTGTAGCCGAACAGCTTCTCGCAGGACGGACTAATCTCGCGAAAGTGGCCTTCTCCGTCGATAGAGCAGAGCACGTCGAGAGTGAACTGCATGATGCGCTGGTTGAGCTTTTGCGCGCGCATCTGTTCGGCCAGGCTGAACTGTAGTTTATCGTTGAGCCTCGTCAGGCGCTGCGAGCGTTCGTTGGCCAGCCAGGCGAGGCGCTGGCTAAGCATTAGCAGGAAGCTAAGGGTGAGGCCGAACAGCATCACTAGGGCTGGCAGGTAGCCGGCGCTGTTGAGAGCTTGGGGGCGATTGATGACCGAAACCAGGCGCCAGCCTGCGCCCTCGGCAATGGGCACCAGGCGTTCGCCTACAGGCGTATTGAAGCGGTTGTAAAGTTTCTGGTTGGAGTCGTACAGAGGTTGCTCGTACTCGTAAGCGCGTACGATGAAACCGCTCGACTGCGGCCCAAGCACATGCTCTACGACGTCATGCACGTTGAGGCTGGCGACCACCAGACGGGGCGGCTCGCCGGGCAGCGTCAGCGGTGTGGCGATCAGCGCGTTGAGTACGCCGGCCTCACCATAAGCGCGTACCCTGCTGAGATGGGCGTGGCCATCCTCGAACACATGCTGCAGCCAAGCCTTGTTGTCCGCATCGGCGAGAAAACTGATTAGCCATTCTGTTTCTTTGCTGCCGCGTGTCTCCATCCAGTAGGGTTGCAGTTGGCGGTCGACCATGGCAACCAGCTCCAAACTGGGGAAGTCGCGCAGGTAGCTGCCGGCCTCCTGCTGCCAGAGGCGCGGCGAAGGCAGCGCGCCGATGGTCTGCCAGCGTTCGCTCATACGCTGAATCAGCGCTTGGTGTTCGTCCAGTGTGCGGCTGGTGGCTGTTTGCACCTTGGACAGCAGCAGGTCGCTCTCGCGGCTGAGCGCTTCGATGGCCTGCAGGCTGAGCATGTACCAGCCGGCGCAAGTCAGTAACACGCCGAAGAGCCCGGCGGCTTGACTCAGGCGATCGAGCTGGCCTCGCTGGCCAATGGGCAGCCAGCTGTGCAGCACCGCCGCCAGACCCAGCAGCAGGGTGAATAGGTTGGCGACATGAGTCGATGAGTACTTGAAACCCAGGTCAAGTAAGCCGGGGGTTGGCTGCTGCCTGGCCAGTTGGGCGAGCAGTGCCAGCAGCATCACCATCACCCCGATCAGTTGTGCCAGGCGCCGCGCCGGCTTGGGCCCGAGGCCCAGGCAGATGGCTGCGGCAGTCGCCAACAGGACCAGCGCCAGGCCGCTGCGCATGCGCAGGAAACCGCTGACCAGCGACAACCCCTGGTCCGAACCGCCGGCCAGGTGGTTGTGTACGACGGTATAGAGCGTCAGGCCGGCCAGCAGCGCCAGACACAGGAGCAGGCTGCGCCAGGCGCGGCGAGTGGCGGCCAGCAGCAGCGCGCCGGCCAGCAGTGCCAGTAGCGCGCTGTCGGGTAGCAGCACCACACTGTGCCGGCTCGGTTGATCGACCACGAGAAAGCCAAGCAGGCTGACCAGTCCCAGGCAAAGCAGGGCAAAGGCCAGCACGTGCAGGTAGGCTTCAGCGATCAGGTAGCGGGTCTTCATGCCTACTCCTGTAGGTTTTGCGGGCCGAGCAGACGCAACACTTCTTCCACAGTGGTCAAGCCCTGGGTGATCTTCTCGCGGGCGTCGTCAAGCAGGGTGGTCATGCCCTGATCGCGGGCAATCGCCTGCAACTGCATGGCGCCAGCGCCCTGAGAGATGGCGTCGCGCAAGCCGTCGCTCATGGTCAGCACCTCGTGGATGCCGACGCGGCCCTTGTAACCCTTGTTGCACTGGTTGCAGCCCTTGCCCTGGAAGAAACGCATACCGGGCTCGAGAAACTCCGCGCCGAGGCTCTGCAGGCGTTCGCGCGGCGGCTGCACAGGCTCGCGGCACAGGCTGCAGATGCGCCGTACCAGGCGCTGGGCGATGATTGCCTCCAACGCCGAGGCCAGTACATAGGGCTTGAGGCCCAGGTCGAAGAGGCGTGCGATGGTAGCCGCCGCCGAATTGGTGTGCAGGGTGGAGAACACCAGGTGGCCGGTCAGGGCGGCGTGGAAGGCCACTTCGGCGGTTTCGCTGTCGCGGATCTCGCCGAGCAGTATCACGTCCGGATCCTGGCGCAGGATGGCGCGCAGTACGCTGGCGAAGTTCAGACCAATGCGTTCGCGCACAGGCACTTGGCCGGCCAGGTCGACGTGGAATTCTACCGGGTCCTCGATGGTGACGTAGTTTTTCTCTGGCGAGGCTTCATGCTGTAGCAGGGCGAACAGTGTGGTGGTCTTGCCGCTGCCGGTGGGACCGGTGGCGAGAACGATGCCCTGCGGCTTGCCCACCACATGCAGCAAGCGCCGAAGGTTGTGAGGTGACAGGCCGAGGTCTTCCAGCGATTGCGCCGCCGACTGGCGCTCGAGCACGCGCATCACCACTTTCTCACCGTTGATGGTGGGTAGGGTAGAGATGCGCAGATCAACGATGCGCATTGGTGTCTTCACTGTGATGCGACCGTCCTGCGGGCGCCGCCGTTCGGTGATGTCCAGTTCGGCCATGACCTTGATCCGCGACACCAGCGACATCAGCAGTGCGCTGGGGATCTGGATCTTGTCCTGCAGCACGCCGTCGATGCGGTAGCGAACTGCCACGTGCTTGGTGCGGGGGTGGATGTGGATATCGCTGGCACCCAGACGCAACGCTTCGAGTATCACCGCATTGACCAGGCGAATGGCCGGTGGATCCTCCGAACTGCCGAGCAACTGCTCGAGGCTCTCGTTGCCACTGTCATCGTCGAGGACGATCTCGATACCTTCGTAGGGGTCGCTGGTTCCCACCACCGAGGTCAGTTCGTCCACCTGGTTGCCGGGTGT
>CAMPIF010000130.1 GCA_946886245.1 Ectopseudomonas composti
GGGGTATCTGCAACACTTCGAGCAGTTGCTGAAGAACCTTGGCGAACCCTTTCGCCTGGTCGAGCGTGACGAGCTGGCGCAGGTGCTGGGCAATACCTATTACAGCCGCGCGATCTTCACGCCGGGCTGCTATCTGATGCAGCCGGCAGCACTGGTCACCGGGCTGGCGCGCTCGCTACCGGACAATGTCGAATTGCTGGAAGAGTCGCCCATCACCGGTCTGCAACGCGACGGGCAGGGCGGCTGGCTGCTGCAGGGTAGCCAGGGCACGATTCGCACCGAGCAGCTGCTGCTCGGCACCAGCATCTTCACCCAGGAGTTCGGTTACCTGCGCAACCGTCTGCTGCCGGTGATGACCTTCGCCAGCTGGACGCGTCCGCTGAGCGATGGCGAACTGGCGGCCTATGGCGGTCAGCTCGACTGGGGGCTGACCCCTGCCGATCACGCCGGCACCACGGTGCGCATGACCCAGGATCGCCGCCTGATCATCCGCAACACCTACAAGCACGTGCCGAAGTACGGCAAGAGCACCAGCGACGCCATGCGCGAGTCGGTGCGCGCCGACCATCGCAAGGCCTTCCTGGCGCGCTTCCCGCAGCTGGCCGATGTGCCGTTCAGCCACACCTGGGGCGGTGTTTACGCGATCTCGCGCAACTTCACCAACTTCTTCGGCGAACTGGAACCGGGCGTGTTCGCCTCGGCCTGCGACAATGGTGTTGGCGCGGCCTGGGGCACCATCTCCGGCACGCTGCTGGCGGAAATGGCGGTCGGCAGCGACTCGGCGCAGTTGCGCGATATCCAGGCCGTCACCGGCATGCCGTCGCTCAATCCGCCTGAGCCATTTCTCGGCCTGGGCGTGCGTTCGCGCATTCGCCTGGCGGCCTGGAACAGCCGGAGCGAGCTATGAGTCAGGTCGTTTCCGGGAAAGGCCCGGTGCTGTTGGTCGATCACCATGACCTGGATTTCACCCCACGCGGCGGGCCGCCCGGCGCCGCCTTCGTGGCGCGGGCGATCAGCAACGAGATCTCGCCGAACATCGGTATCGGTTTCGCCCGCTGGGAAGGCGCCGAGGTGGCCTGGACCCTGCTGTACGACGAGGTGATCTTCGTCATCGAAGGCTGCTTCGAGCTCCAGGCCAATGGTCAGCTGTATCGTGTTCAGCCGGGGCAGTTGCTGTGGATTCCCGAAGGCACCGAGCTGGTCTACGGCGGCCATGCGCTGTTCGGTTACGTGGTCCATCCGGGGGACTGGAAACAACGGCATGGTCTGGATTAGGCGGGGCGGCCTATGGTCCCGCTTTGCTGGCCGGCGCGGAGATGGAGCACTTCGGCTCCGGCGGCGTCCACTTTCATCCCTCAGGAAGTCTAGCCATGTTCGAAAACAAGAATAAGTATCTGGCCGACGAGGTCGCCACGCAGCCACTGCGCAATCCGGTCAGCGTCGAGACCCATAGGGCTGCTCGCGCCTATCGTTTGCAGCGAGTGCGTCAGCAACTCAAGGCCGCCGATTGCGCGGCCATACTGCTGTATGACCCGGTGAACATCCGCTACGCCACCGACACCTCCAACATGCAGGTGTGGACGCTGCATAACTACGCCCGCTATGCGCTGGTGTTCGCCGATGGGCCTGTGGTGCTGTTCGAGTTCCACAACTGCGAACACCTGCACCAAGGCAACGAACTGCTCGACGAGATACGTCCAGCGATCAACTGGAGCTATTTCGGTGCCGGCTCGCGCATCGGCGAGAAGGCTCTGGACTGGGCCGACGATATCCAGGCGGTGATTCGCCAGCATGCTGGAGACAAGGTTCGCCTGGCAGTGGACAAGGCCGACCTGGAAGGCTTCGACCTGCTGCGCGAGGCTGGCCTGACTCTGATAGAAGGGCACAGCCTGACGGAGCAGGCACGGCGGATCAAATCCCCCGAGGAGTTGGAATTGATGCGCTGGACCATCGCCGTGTGCGAGCGCGGCATCCAGCGTATGCACGATGCACTGCGCCCCGGCATGACCGAGAACGAGCTCTGGGCCTGGCTGCACTACGAGAACGTTCGCCACGGTGGTGAATGGATCGAAACCCGCCTGCTGGCCTCAGGGCCGCGTACCAATCCCTGGATGCAGGAGTCCAGTGACCGCGTGATGCAGGAAGGTGAGATCGTCTGCTTCGACACCGACCTGATCGGCCCGTACGGTTACTGCGCCGACATCTCTCGAGCCTGGACTGTCGGCCACGTTTCCCCCAGCGCCGAGCAGCGCAAGCTCTATCGTCTGGCCCATGAACAGGTACAGCACAACATGGCGTTGTTGCGTCCGGGCTTGAGTCACCGCGAGTTCGTCGAGCAGTCCTGGGAAATTCCGCCGGCCTATTGGCACAACCGTTATTGCTGTGTCGTGCACGGCGTCGGCCTGGTCGACGAGTACCCGGCTCTGGCGCACAAGGGGGCCGATTGGACCAGCAGCGGCTACGACGGGGAATTCGAGGAAAACATGGTGCTTTGCGTGGAGAGCTATATCGGCGAGCAGGGCGGCAAGGAGGGCATCAAGCTGGAGCAGCAGGTACTGATCACCGCCAATGGCTGCGAAGCCCTGTCGCGCTACCCGTGGCAAACGGACTGGCTGTGATTGGGGTGGGCCACAGGAAGGGGGCACCACAGTGCGCATGATTCAGGATCGCCGTCGGATCATCCATAACACCTGCAAGCACGTGCCCGCGTACGGAAAGAGCCGCAGCGGCGCCATGCGCGATTCGGTATGCACCGACCATCGCAAGGCCTTCCTGGCGCGCTGCCCGCAGTGGGCCAATGTGCCGCTCAGCTATTTCTTCGGCGAGCTGAAGCCGAGCTTGCTTGCCTCTGTCTGCGACAAGGGTGTCGGCGCGCCCTGGAACAGTCGGAGCGAGCGATGAGCCAAGTCGTTTCCGGGAAAGGCCCGGTGCAACTGGTCGATCACCATCGATCTGGCGTTCCTCCCGCACGGCGGTCCACCCGGCGCCGCTTTCGTGGCGCAGGCGATCAGCAACGAGAGCTCGCCGAACATCGGCATCGGGTTCGCCCGCTGAGAGGGTTGCCTATGGTCCCGTTTTGCTGCGCGCCCGGCTCAGGCGTGGTGGTTATTCGTGAGAAAGGGGTGAGCAATTGCTCGGACTGACCCAGGCGTTCGCTGCACTCTATCTAGCCAGTCTGCTGATGCAACTCGGCTCGACCCTGCTGATGACCTATCTGGCGCTGCGCCTGACCGCTGGCGGCGTCGCCGAATTCTGGGGCGGCGCGCTGATGGCAGCCAATGCCCTGGGCATGGTGGTTGGCGGCAAGGTCGGCCAGGTACTGATCGGCCGTGTCGGTCATATCCGTACCTACGTGGCCTGCTCCGGCATCATCTGCGCGGCGGTGCTGACGCATGCCTTCAGTGAGGCATTGCCGCTCTGGCTGTTGCTGCGATTTGTGGTCGGGGTGGCGATGATGTGCCAGCTGATGGTGGTGGAGAGCTGGCTCAACGACTGCGCGCAGAGCGACCAGCGCGGCAAGGTGCTGGGCATCTACATGGTCGCGGCCTACGTCGGCATGATGCTCGGCCAGCTGGCGTTGAGTATCGACGGCAATCTCGGCCTGCATGCGCTGCTTGGCGTGGTCATTGCCTTCGCCCTGAGCCAGGTGCCGGTGGCGCTGACCCGCAGTACCCATCCCGCCATACCGGGCTCCGAGCCGGTCGACCTGCGCCTGTTTTTGCAGCGAGTGCCGCAGTCGCTGATCACCGTGCTGATATCGGGGATGATCAACGGCGGCTTCTATGGGCTGTCGTCGATCTATGCCAGCCGACAGGGCCTGAGCACGGTCGAAGTGGGTCAGTTCATGGCCCTGGCGATCGCTGCCGGCTTGCTCGCACAACTGCCGCTTGGCTGGCTGTCGGATCGCCTGCCACGCGCCAGCCTGATACGCGGCGTGGCGGCGCTGCTGATTCTGACGTGCCTGCCGCTGGCGTTCTATCAGGAGCTGTCGTTCGCTGTGCTGCTGCTGTTCAGCGCCTGTATCGGCTTCCTGCAGTTCTGCCTGTATCCGCTGGGCGTTGCCCTGGCCAACGACAACATGGAGCCGCGCCTGCGCGTGTCACTGGCGGGCTTGTTGCTCGCCACCTTCGGTGTGGGCGCCTGTATCGGGCCGCTGCTGGCCGGTGCGCTGATGGGGTATTTCGGCGCCTCCAGTCTCTATCTGTTCTTCGCCATCAGCGCGGCCGTGCTGGCGGTTGCCGTGGGGCAGGGGCGCGTGACCGGCGAGCACCTGCAGGACGATGCGCCGCTGCAGCATCAGGCCACACCCAATGCCCTTGCCTGCACGACCCTGGCTGCGGTCATCGAGCCAGCGGTCAGCGTAGAGGCGCACGCCGAGGAAGCACCCAGCCAGAGGCTCTGAACGGTCCATCCCGATCAGCGAATGGATGCGCAAAGCTCAGCCAGAACGACGAGCCGGCAGGTGCCTGCCTGGCGGCTCGCCAGCGCCCGTTAAATATGGCTTTGACGCTTTTTAACGGTGCCCTGAATGAGCGTGCAGATTAATGATTAAAAGTCATAAGTCGCGCAGATTAAATGGTTTGTCGGTGGATTCTGGCCTGTTCGACTATTGATCATCCGCAGCGTTTACCGAGCCGCCAACTGCACCAGCAGGGCTCGGTCCGAATGCGGAGAAAACTATTACAAGAACAAAATCGAGGTGCGTGCATGAAGCCTATGGTGGCGCAAGACATGGTCGGTCGAGACTTCAATATCCGAGTGCTCGGCTTGAACTTCCATCGAGTCATATTCCCCGTTTCCTTCTCCATCATCCTGCTGCTGGTTCTCCTGGCACTTAGCAATCCCGTGGTCTTCGGCGAGACGCTGGAAGGCATCAAGGGCTGGATCCTGAAGAATTTCGACTGGTTCATCATCATCATGGGCAACCTGTCGGTGCTGTTCTGCGCCGGCCTTGCCCTGTCACCGCTGGGCAAGGTGCGCCTTGGTGGCCGTGATGCCAAACCCGAATTCAGCACCCTGTCGTGGTTCTCCATGATGTTCGCCGCCGGCATGGGCGTCGGTCTGCTGTACTGGGGCGTCGCCGAGCCGGTGGCGCAGTACACCGCGTGGTGGAAAACGCCGCTGAATGTGGCTGCCAGCACCCCGGAGGCTGCCCATGCGGCAATGGGCGCGACGCTGTATCACTGGGGCTTTCACCCCTGGGCGATCTACCTGACCAGCGCGCTGGTAGTGGGGTATTTCTCCTACAACAAGGGCCTGCCATTGTCGCTCAGCTCTGGTCTGCAGCCGCTGTTGGGACGCGGGCATCGTGGTTTGCCGGGGCAGATGGTCGACGTGTTCACTGTGGTGCTTAGCATCTTTGGCCTGGCCACTTCCCTCGGCCTGGGCGCGATGCAGGCCACGGCCGGTATTGCCCACGTGCTGGGCACACCGAACACCTTCGCCTTTCAATTGATGTTCATCGTCGCGGTCACGTGCCTTGCCGCATTCTCGCTGTGGCGCGGGCTGGATGCCGGGGTCAAGGTCCTCAGCAACATCAACATGCTGCTGGCGCTGGCGCTGTTCCTGCTGGTTGCGGTCGGTATTGGCGGCATGGCGTTCTTCTCCAACACCCTGAACGCAGCGGTCGACTACGGCCAGATGTTCCTGCCGCTGAGCAACTGGATCGATCGCCCCGATCAGGACTGGTTCCAGGGTTGGACGGTGTTCTACTGGGCCTGGTGGTGCACCTGGGGGCCGCTGGTGGGGATTTTCGTCGCTCGCGTTTCCAAGGGCCGCACCCTGCGCCAGATGGTGGGCATGGTGATGCTGGCACCGACGGTGGTGACGCTGCTGTGGTTCTCGGCCTTCGGTGGCGGCGCCATCGCCCAGGTGATCGATGGCAGCGGTGCCCTGGCGGCCGGCCTCGGCGACGTCAACATGGCCATCTTCCAGTTCCTGGAAATGCTGCCGCTGGCCAGCATCGGCTCGCTGCTGGTAGTTGCCCTGCTGGTGTTCTTCATGGTGACGTCGGTGGACTCCGGCGCGCTGGTGGTCGACAACCTGTCGGCCGGTGGCGATCCCGACACCCTGCCAGGGCAACGTGTGCTGTGGCTGGTGATGATCGCGCTGGTGACCGTCACGCTGTTCGTGATTGGCGGTGATACTGCGCTCAAGGGCATTCAGGCCGGTGCGGTTGCCATGGGGCTGCCGTTCATGGCGCTGATGCTGTTGCTGATGATTGGCCTGGTCAAAGGCCTTATCGAAGACTGCCGCAGCTAACCTCTGCCAGTTGATGCCCCGGCACCGGCCACAAGGCGGGTGTCGGGGCATTCGCGTTTCCGGGGGCACGGCTTCTTGCGACCAAAGGCGCGGTTTAACCAGCCCAAAGCAGCATTGCCTGGCGCTGGTACGTTGTCGAAGCTGGAAGGTACGCTACCCAGAGAACCCTCGATGAGCCTGCACGCTGCACCTTGTGCCCCTGTCCGGCGCCTGGCCAATGGCGCGCTGCTGTGCGCGCAGCAACAGCCCTGGGCGCAGCAGGTGGGGTTGTGTCTGCGGGTGGCCGCGGGCAGTCATGACGAGCCAGCGGTCTATCCTGGCCTGGCGCATTTTCTCGAACATTTGCTGTTTCTCGGTAGCCGCGATTACCCGAGCGACCAGGGTTTGATGGCCTTCGTTCAGCACCATGGCGGGCTGGTCAATGCCTCGACCCAGGCGCGGCATACCGATTTCGTCTGTGAGCTGCCGGGCGAGTTGCTGCAGCCGGCGCTGACGCGTCTGCTGGATATGCTCTGCCAGCCGCTGCTGGAGATCGACGCGCAACTGCGCGAGCGCGAGGTGCTGCACGCCGAATACCAGGCGCGTACTCAGGATGCCGACAGTCGCATCGATCATGCCCTGGGCCAGGCGCTCGCCGCCGGGCATCATTGCGGCGACTTTCTGGCCGGGGATCGCAGCACACTGGATGTGGAGTCGCCGCTGTTTCAGCAGGCGCTACGTGATCATCACCAGCGTCACTACCAGGCTCGGCAGATGTGCCTGACCCTGGTCGGGCCGCAACCGGCCGAGCAGTTGCTGGACATCGCCGAGGCGCTGCTCGGGGCCTTGCCGCCGGGCGAGGGCGCCGCCTGTTCCGTGCCGCCGGCCGACCTGCTGCCGCTGCGGGCGCCGTGCATGCACCTGCAACACATTCGTTCCGGGGTGTACCTGGGCGTTGCCGTTCAGCTCGATACTCGCGACCTGGACGCGTCATTGCAGTTGTTGCTGGATGCCCTGCATGATCCTGGACCCGGCGGCCTGCTGTCCGGCTTGCGTGAGCTGCAACTGTGTCGGCAGTTGCAGGCGCGGGTGCTGTATCGGCACGAGGGGCAATGCCTGCTGCGTCTGGACTTTCCGGGTGCCACAGCGGAGCAGGGCGCGACCTTGCGCGAGGTTTTACGGAGTTGGGCTGCGCAGTTGCATGGCCATGCAGACTGGCCGCTGCGGCTGCAGCACCACCAGCAGGCCGCCGCGCTCAGGTTGCTCGGGCTCAGCCCGTTGGCGCTGGCCAGGGAGCTGCAATCGCCTGCTCAGGACGATAGTCACACCTTGCGCGGCCTGAATGCCTTGCTGGCTTGCCTGGCTCGCGGTGACGGACTCATCGAATTGCAGTGCAGTGAGCAGGCGCAGCCCCAGTGGCCGGCAATCGGATTGGCGTTGCCATTGCAGGCCTTGCCGATGCAGGCAGCGGCGTCGGTACCGAAGCGCGAATGGCGGCTGCCTGGCAATGATCCGTTGCTGGCTGGTGCTGCCGTGAAGTCGGCCGTTCTGCCGCTGGCCGCGATGCGACATCATCCAGGGCAGGCCGAAGGTGGGCCGGCTTCCCTTTACTGGCGTGGCCCCTGTTCAGGCACCGGTGAGGCGGCTGTCATGGAGGCGGGTTTGCTGGCGCGCAGCGCTGATCTGCGCTGGCGCGGTGAGCGGCTTGGCATCGACAGCCAGTTGAATGTGCAAGCAACGGGCTGGACCCTTTCATTACGTGGGCCCGCGCCGCTGTTGCCAGATTTCAGCGCACGGCTGGTGGCGCTGCTGTTGGCGCCTGTCGATGAGCCGGCTGCGCCCACTTCCCAGGGCATGCTGCTACGAGCGCTGCTGCAGCGTTTGCCGCTGCTCTGCGAGCTGCCCGTGGTATCGCGGCTGGAAGGGCTGAGCATCGGGCTTGGGGCGAGTGAACAGGCGCAACTGACCGAGCTGTGCGCAGCTGTCGAGGCGCTTGCGGATCTGCCGCTCACGCCACGCATCGAGACCGGGATCGACTGGCATCAGGTCGCGCAGCCAGGCACGGATGCCGCGTTGCTGTTGTTCTGCCCGCTGCCTGCCGGCGATGCCTGTACCGAGGCCGCCTGGCGCCTGCTCGGGCAGGTACTGCAGGGGCGTTTCTACCAGCGCCTGCGTGGCGAGTTGCAATTGGGCTATGCCTTGTTCGCCGGTTTCCGCCAGGTGGAAGGCTGTCGGGGGTTGCTGTTTGCCCTGCAGTCGCCGGTGTGCGAGGCAGCTGGCATCTTCGACCATATCCGCTCTTTTCTGGGCGAGCAGCGTCAACTGCTCGCAGCGCTGGACGACGCAGCCGTGTCGCGATACCGCGATGCTCTGCAGCCCGCACTGAGCCCAGCCAAGGCTAACCTGCCGCGTGCCGAGCAGCTGTGGCAGCTGCATCTGGCCGGCTTGCCCGAGGTGCACCTGCAACGGGTGCAGCAGGCGCTGGTCGACTTGACCTCTAGCGATCTGCTGCGAGCACATGAGCAGTTGCTAAGCGCCCGCGACTGGCGTGTGCTCGCCAGCGGAGCACCGTCGCCGGCCTAACTGCACCGTTTTTCCTCCCGCTCTCCATTCCGATATGCAGGCCTGGGCGCTTTGCGTTTGCCTGCAGACGTTTGCCTATTTCCCTTTGTGCAGCGCCTTGTGTGCACGTCTACGCCCTTGGGCTGGCCCGGTACTACGACCTTTCTCCCACTACCGGTAGCAGGTCGGTCGCGAGCCGGCGGGAGCGGCCCGGTAGCGCTCGGCCAAAGCAGCAGCGAACCACTGCCAAGGCAGCGTATGGCGCGCCGGACCTGCTTTCGATAATCGCCTCCGACACGACTGCCCTGGCGGTCGCCACTCAAGCGGAGAGCGTTATGCACAACAACAAGATCGCCATCACTCGACTTCTGCCCCTGACCCTGGCCACTGCCGTCGCGCTGGCGACTGCGCAGCAGGCTGCCGCCGAGATCGTCCTGTACGACAAGGACGACACCACGTTTTCCACCGACGGCTATATCAACGCCTTCTATGTCAACAGCGACGTGGATCGTGACGGCGAGCAGTTCGACCGTCGCCAGTCGCGGGTGAAGATGGGCTTTCTGCCCAACTGGATCGGCTTCAACTTCGGCAAGCAGATCGACGATCTGAAACTGACCGGCCGCTCGTCCTTCTGGGTCACCATCAACGACAGCGAAACCAACGGCACCGATACCGCCATCGACGTACGTCAGTTCTACGGCACCGTTTCCAGCCCGGAGTGGGGCGAGGTGCTGGTGGGCAAGGACTTCGGCCTGTTCTCGCGCTCCAACATCTTCCTCGACGAGCTGCTGGCCGGTTA
>CAMPIF010000131.1 GCA_946886245.1 Ectopseudomonas composti
GCTGTGCCTGGGGCCGGTACAGGCCTTCTACGAAAAGCCCATGCTGGTGCAAGAGGGCTGGGCCAAACCCCGCCCGTTGAGCGAGCTGCTGTTCGAGAATCGATGGGGAATGCAGGGTGACTGAACGATGAGCCTGGCACTGATCACCTGCGCCGGCGTGGCGCTGGATGCCGTGCTGGGCGAGCCTCGGCGCGCGCATCCGCTGGTGGCTTTCGGGCGCCTGGCGGGGCGCCTGGAGCAGCGCTTCAACCCGGCTGGCGGCGGCTGGCGCAGCCACGGGGTAACGGCCTGGTGCCTGGCGGTGCTGCCGCTGACCCTGCTCACCTGGCTGCTGGTGCACCTGACTTCGCTTGGCTGGGCGGTGGAAATTGTCGCCCTGTACTGCGCCCTTGGCCTGCGCAGCCTGTACGAGCACGCGCAGCCGGTGGCCCGCGCACTGCGTCTGGGCGACCTTGCGCTGGCACGTGAGCGCGTCGGCTGGATGGTCAGCCGCAACACCGCCGAGCTGGACGCAACCGGGGTGGCCCGCGCCGGCACCGAGTCGGTGCTGGAGAACGGCTCCGACGCGGTGTTCGCCGCCTTGTTCTGGTTCATCGTCGCGGGCGCGCCCGGCGTGGTCCTGTACCGCCTGAGCAATACCCTCGATGCCATGTGGGGTTATCGCAACGAACGCTTCGAGCGCTTCGGCTGGGCGGCGGCGAAGATCGATGACCTGCTCAATTACATCCCGGCGCGTCTGGTAGCGCTGACCTATGCGTTGCTTGGGCGTACGGTCCTGGCCCTGCGCTGCTGGCGCCGTCAGGCGCCCTTGTGGGACAGTCCCAATGCTGGCCCGGTGATGGCCGCTGGTGCCGGCAGCCTGGGCGTGAGTCTGGGCGGCGCGGCGGAGTATCACGGCGAGGTGCATGAGCGCCCGCAGCTGGGCGAAGGCCCGCCGCCGCGGGCGCGGGATATCGAACGGGCGATGAACAGAGTCATCGCCGGCGTTGGTTTGTGGCTGTTATGCCTGATCGTCTGGGAGGTTTGGGTTGCTTGAGCATGGAGGTCGTCTGCGCGCAGCGGCGCAGCGCTATGGCATTGCCCTGGAGGACTGGCTGGATCTGTCCACCGGGGTCGCACCCTACGGCTGGGACCTGCCGGCCGTACCGGGCTCGGCCTGGGCGCGCCTGCCTGAAGTAGATGACGGCCTGGAGCAGGCGGCGCGCGATTATTACGGTGCCGTCAGCCTGCTGCCGGTAGCCGGTTCGCAGGCAGCGATCCAGGCCTTGCCGCGTCTGCGCGCGCACAGCAGCGTGGGTATCCTCGCGCCGACCTATGCCGAGCACGCCGCCGCCTGGCGACGCGAGGGGCATCGGGTGATCAAACTGAGCGAGGGCTCGGTGCATCGCGCGCTGCCGCAGCTGGATGTATTGCTGGTGGTCAACCCCAACAACCCGACCGGCCGCCTTATCGAGCCGGCGCGCCTGCTCGACTGGCACGACGAACTGGCCGAGCGCGGCGGCTGGCTGGTGGTCGACGAAGCCTTCATCGATTGCACGCCGGAGCACAGCCTGGCCGCCTACAGCGACATGCCGGGGCTGATCGTGTTGCGCTCGTTCGGCAAGTTCTTCGGTCTGGCTGGCTTGCGGCTGGGCTTCGTTCTGGGCGCGCAGGCGCTGCTCGATGAGCTGGATACGCTGCTCGGGCCCTGGGCCGTCAGCGGCCCGGCACGTAGCGTGGCGCGCAGCCTGCTGACCGATGGCGAGGGCCAGCGCCGTCAACGCGAGCGCCTGCTGGCTGACGGCGAGCGCCTCAAGGCGCTGCTGCGCGACTGCGGTTTGCCGTCGACCGGCGGCTCGTCGCTGTTCCAGTTCTGCTGCACCCGTCGCGCCGTGCCCTGCGCCGAGCTGCTGGCGCGGCAGGGCATCCTGGTGCGCCTGTTCGCCGAGCTGGACAGCCTGCGCTTCGGTCTGCCGGCGGACGAATGTGGCTGGCTGCGGCTGGAGCAGGGGCTGCTGGAATGTGCACCGATCCTGGCCAGTCTCGAGGAAACGCCCTGATGGCCACCCTGATGGTGCAGGGCACCACGTCCGATGCCGGCAAGAGCACACTGGTGACGGCGCTGTGTCGTTGGGCGCGGCGTCAGGGTGTGTCCGTGGCGCCGTTCAAGCCGCAGAACATGGCGCTCAATTCCGCCGTGACCGCCGACGGCGGCGAGATCGGCCGGGCACAGGCGGTGCAGGCGCAAGCGGCCGGCCTGGCGCCGCATACCGACATGAACCCGGTGCTGCTCAAGCCCAACAGCGACATGGGCGCCCAGGTGATCATCCACGGCCGCGCCATCGGCAACATGCAGGCGCTGACCTATCACGGCTACAAACCGGTGGCCATGGCGGCGGTGCTGGAGTCCCACGCCCGATTGCAGGGGCGTCATGAGCTGGTGCTGGTCGAGGGGGCCGGCTCGCCGGCCGAGATCAACCTGCGTGCCGGCGACATCGCCAACATGGGTTTTGCCGAAGCGGTGGATTGCCCGGTGATCCTGATCGCCGACATCGACAAGGGCGGCGTATTCGCCCATCTGGTCGGCACGCTGGAGCTGCTCAGCCCGAGCGAGCAGGCGCGCATCCAGGGTTTCGTGATCAACCGTTTTCGCGGTGACATCGCGTTGCTCAAGCCGGGGCTGGACTGGCTGGAGCAGCGCACCGGCAAGCCGGTGCTCGGCGTGCTGCCGTATCTGATGGATTTCCACCTGGAAGCCGAGGATGCCGTCGATACCCGTCAGCAGGCCAAGGATGCGCAGGCGCTGCGCGTGGTGGTGCCAGTGCTGCCGCGTATCAGCAACCACACCGATTTCGACCCGTTGCGCCTGCACCCGCAGGTGCAATTGACCTTCGTTGGGCCAGGCCAGGCCATCCCGCCGGCCGACCTGATCATCCTGCCGGGCTCCAAGAGTGTGCGTGCCGATCTCGCGCGCCTGCGCGAGCAGGGCTGGGACACGGCCATCGCCCGCCACCTGCGCTATGGCGGCAAGCTGCTGGGCATCTGTGGTGGTCTGCAGATGCTCGGTCGGCAGATTCACGACCCGCATGCTCTGGAAGGCGCGGCCGGCAGCAGCGTGGGCCTCGGCCTGCTGGATTTCGAGACGCTGCTGGAGCCGCAGAAACAGCTGCGCAACGTGCGCGGCCGGCTGTGTCTGCAGCAGGCTGATGTCAGCGGCTATGAGATTCATGCCGGCGTCAGTCGCGGTCCCGGTCTCAACGGCGCCGTGCAGCTCGATGATGGCCGCAGCGACGGCGGCCTCAGTACCGATGGTCAGGTGCTCGGCACCTACCTGCACGGGCTGTTCGAGCAACCCTCGGCATTCGCCGCACTGTTGCGCTGGGCCGGGCTGCATGAGGTGCAGACGGTGGATTACCAGGCGTTGCGCGAACGCGATATCGAGCGCCTGGCGGACCAGGTGGAACTGCATCTGGATACCGAAAAACTCAGGGCACTTTGCGGCCTGTAGGAGCGAGCTCTGCTCGCGAAGCTTTTATGTCCCGTACGCGAGCAGCGCTCGTTCCTACGGGGAGAAATGAATGTGGATGGAAGCATGCTTGAATTGATCCTCGGCGGTGCCCGTTCCGGCAAGAGCCGGCTGGCGGAGAAGCTGGCCGACGAGTCTGGGTTGGACGTCGTTTACATCGCCACCAGCCAGCCGCTCGATGGCGAGATGAATGCGCGCGTCGCCCAGCATCGCGCGCGTCGCCCGGCGCACTGGGCGCTGGTCGAGGAACCGCTGGCGCTGGCCCGTGTGCTGCGCGAGCAGGCCGCGCCGGGGCGCTGCCTGCTGGTGGACTGCCTGACCCTGTGGCTGACCAACCTGCTGATGCAGGACGATCCGGCTCGGCTGGCAGCCGAGCGCGATGCGCTGCTCGCCTGTGTGGATGAGCTGTCCGGGCGCATCCTGCTGGTCAGCAACGAAACTGGGCTGGGGGTGGTGCCGCTGGGCGAGCTGACCCGCCGTTATGTCGATGAGGCCGGCTGGCTGCACCAGGCGCTGGCCGAGCGCAGCCAGCGCGTGCTGTTCACCGTCGCCGGTTTGCCCATGGTGTTGAAGGGGGATGCGTTATGAGCCTGCAATGGTGGCAAGGGCCTTGTCAGCCGCTCGATCATGTTGCGCGGGGCAAGGCCGAGGCGCGTCAGCAGCAATTGACCAAACCGGCGGGTTCGCTGGGGCGGCTGGAGAGTCTCGTGATCCATCTGGCCGCGCTGCAGGGGCGCGAGCGGCCGAGCCTGGACAAGCTGTGGATCGCCATCTTTGCCGGTGACCATGGCGTGGTGGCCGAAGGGATTTCCGCCTACCCGCAGGCGGTGACGGGGCAGATGCTGGCCAACTTCGTCACGGGCGGTGCGGCGATCAGCGTACTGGCGCGTCAGCTGGACGCAGCGCTGGAGGTGGTCGATCTGGGCACTGCCGAGCCATTGCCGCCGCTGCCTGGCGTGCGTCATCTGCAGGTTGGCGCAGGTACGCAGAACCTCGCCCGTGATCCGGCCATGACCCCGGCGCAGCTGGTGGTCTGTCTGGAGGCCGGTCGCGACAGCATCCAGCGCGCGTGCGCCATTGGTTGCGACCTGTTCGTCGGTGGCGAGATGGGCATCGGCAATACCACGGCGGCGGCGGCGCTGGCCTGTTGGCTGTTGGATTGCCCGGCGAGCGAGCTGGCAGGCCCCGGCACCGGGCTGGACGGCGCGGGTGTGGCGCACAAGGCGCGGGTGATCGATGCCGCGTTGGCCCTGCACCACACGCAGATCGACGGGCCGCTGCAGGCGCTGATTCACCTCGGTGGATTCGAAATCGCCGCGCTCACTGGTGCCTACCTGGCCGCTGCGCAGCAGGGCGTCGCGGTATTGGTCGATGGCTTCATCTGCAGCGTTGCGGCCTTGCTCGCCGTGCGCCTGAATCCCGGCTGCCGCCACTGGCTGCTGTTCGCCCACCACGGCGCCGAGCCGGGTCATGTTCGTGTGCTGCAGGCGCTGGAGGCCGAACCGCTGCTGGAGCTGGGCCTGCGCCTGGGCGAGGGCAGCGGCGCCGCGCTGGCGGTACCGCTGCTGCGTCTGGCCTGTGCCCTGCACGGGCAGATGGCGACCTTCGCCGAAGCTGCCGTCGCCGAAAGGCCGAGCTGATGCTGCATCTGGAATTGCTGCGTCACGGTGAGACCGAGCTGGGCGGTGGGCTGCGTGGCAGCCTGGATGATGCGCTGACCGAGCAGGGCTGGGCGCAGCTGCGTGGCGCGGTGCAGGGCGCCGGTCCCTGGGATCGCCTGATCAGCTCGCCGCTGCAGCGTTGCGCGCGTTTTGCCGAGGAAGTCGCGCTGGCCAATGCCTTGCCGCTGCACTACGAGGCGGATCTGCAAGAGCTGCATTTCGGTGATTGGGAAGGGCGTACCGCTGCACAGCTGATGGACAGCGATGCCGAGGCGCTGGGCCGCTTCTGGGCCGATCCCTATGCGTTCACACCGCCGAATGGCGAGCCGTTGCTGCAGTTCGAGGCGCGTGTGCTGGCTGCCTTGCAGCGGTTACAGCAGCGCCACGCGGGTGAGCGCCTGCTGCTGGTCACCCACGGCGGCGTGATGCGCCTGTTGCTGGCGCGCGCGCGCGGCCTGCCACGCCAGGATCTGCTGCAGGTCAACGTCGGCTACGCCCAGCGTTTTCGCCTGCGCCTGGATGCTGATGGGCAACTGGCGGAGTTGCCATGATCGCGTTGCTGATCGCTTTGCAGTTCCTCACGCGCCTGCCAGTCAGCTTGCCGGGGATGCCGACGCCTGAGCAGGTGGGGCGCTCGCTGCTCTGGTATCCGGTCGTTGGATTGCTGCTCGGTCTGCTGCTGTGGCTCGCCCATCTGCTGTTGGGGCAGACTCCGGCGTTATTGCAGGCGGCGATCATCCTGGCGCTCTGGGCGGGGCTGAGCGGCGGCCTGCATCTGGACGGCCTGGCCGACACGGCTGATGCCTGGGTCGGTGGTTTCGGTGATCGCGAACGTACCCTGGCAATCATGAAGGACCCGCGCAGCGGTCCCATTGCGGTGCTGGTGCTGGTGCTGGTGCTGCTGCTCAAGTTCGCCGCACTGTCCACGCTCTTGCAAGCCGGGCAGGGCATCTACCTGTTGCTGCTGCCCTGGTTGGGGCGCAGCCTGTTGCCGCTGCTGCTGGCAACCACGCCCTACGTGCGGGCCGGTGGGCTGGGCCAGGCCCTGGTCGATCATCTGCCGCGCGAACAACTGTCCTGGGTGTTGGGCGCGCATCTACTGGGCATGCTGCTGTTCGGCTGGCCTGGGCTGCTGGCGTTGGCGACTGGCTTGCTGCTGTTCATCTGGCTGCGCCGCGCGTTGCTGTCGCGCCTCGGTGGTACCACGGGCGATACGGCCGGTGCGCTGGTCGAACTGGCCGAGTGCACGGTGCTTCTGGCGCTGGCCCTGAGTCTCTGATCTCAACTGTTATGGCGAGGCGGCCGGCAACTGTATGAGTGCCAATCGCTGATGCGGGTATATACCTGTATCCATGTTGCCGACTTCCTGTCTCTGTACCCAGCTGCGCCGCGCCAGCCGTGGTGTCACCCGCCGCTACGACGACGCCCTGGCTGTCGTCGGCCTGGGTGCTGCGCAGTTTTCCCTGCTACGCCACGTGCAGCGGCTCGCTCAGCCGAGCATTTCCCTGCTGGCCGACGCCATGGGGCTCGATCGCAGCACGCTCGGGCGTAACCTGCGGGTGCTGGAGGAGCAGGGGCTCGTGCAACTGGGAGAGGGGCGCGATTTGCGCGCTCGCGAGGTACGGCTCACAGAAGCCGGCCTGCAACGCATCGAACAGGCGCTGCCGCTGTGGGAACAGGCGCAGCGTGAGCTCAATGCCCGGTTGGGCGCAGATCGCCGCGCCGAGCTGATGAGCCTGCTCGAAGAACTGGCCTGATGGCCGCATCACTGCCTACACGGTCGCAGGCGACCGTCCGCTGGAGAGACCGATGACAACTGCATGGCGTTCAACCACCTGGCTGCTGCTCGGCGCCTCGCTGATCCTGGCGCTGTCGCTCGGCACGCGCCATGGCTTCGGCCTGTTCCTGCCGCCGATGAGTGCCGAGTTCGGCTGGGGCCGTGAAGTGTTCGCCTTCGCCATCGCCCTGCAGAACCTGATCTGGGGCTTGGCCCAGCCGATCACCGGCGCGCTGGCGGACCGTTTCGGTGCGCGCAAGGCGATCGTCATCGGCGGCGTGCTCTACGTGCTGGGTCTGGTGTGCATGGGCATGGCCGACTCGCCGCTGTCGTTGTCGCTGAGCGCAGGCCTGCTTATCGGCATCGGTCTGTCCGGTACGTCGTTCTCGGTGATTCTCGGCGTGGTTGGCCGCGCCGTGCCGGTGGAGAAGCGCAGCATGGCCATGGGCATCGCTGCTGCAGCCGGCTCCTTCGGTCAGTTCGCCATGCTGCCGGGCACGCTCGGTCTGATCGGCTGGCTCGGCTGGTCGGCGGCACTGCTGGCCCTGGGGCTGCTGGTGGCGTTGATGATTCCGCTGGCAGTGATGATCAAGGAGACGCCGCCACCGGCGAGCAATGGCCCGCAACAGACGCTGCTCGAAGCGCTGCGTGAGGCCACCAGTCACTCCGGTTTCTGGCTGCTGGCGCTGGGCTTCTTCGTCTGTGGCTTTCAGGTGGTGTTCGTCGCCGTGCACCTGCCGGCCTATCTGGTCGATCACCACCTGCCGGCGCTGACGGGCACCACGGTGCTGGCGTTGGTGGGGCTGTTCAACATCTTCGGTACCTACATCGCCGGCTGGCTCGGTGGACGCATGGCCAAGCCGCGCCTGCTCAGCATCCTGTATCTGCTGCGCGGTGTTGTCATCACGCTGTTTCTGCTGGCGCCGCTGACGCAGTGGAGCGCCTACCTGTTCGGCATCGCCATGGGGCTGCTGTGGCTGTCCACGGTACCGCTGACCAACGGCACCGTGGCGACCCTGTTCGGCGTGCGTAATCTGTCGATGCTTGGCGGTATCGTCTTCCTGTTCCACCAGATCGGCTCCTTCCTGGGTGGCTGGCTGGGCGGCTACCTCTACGACACCACCGGCAGCTACGACCTGGTCTGGCAGATTTCCATCGGTCTGAGCGTGATGGCGGCCGCGCTGAACTGGCCGGTGCGTGAGGTGCCGGTGGCGCGTCTGCAAGGTGCGCCGGCGTGAGCCACAAGGTATTGCTCTTCGCCGGTCTGACGCTGGGCCTTGCCCTGCTGCTGGCACTGGCCTGGTGGGGCTGGCGTCAGGGTGGGTTGGCTCTGCTGCAGTTGGGCGTCGGTATCTGCTAGTTGCTTGCGGCTGGGCCTGCGAGTAGCGTGGTGAGATCGCGTCATCGTCTGAGGTCACTGCCATGTCTCTTCGCCGTCTTGCCTGTTCCCTGTTGCTGTCCAGCCTGGCGCTGCCGGTGCTGGCTGCCGACTGTCCGGCCATGCTCCAGGGGGAGCTGCCCAAACTGCGCAGCAAGGACGCCAGCATCGATCTCTGTCAGTACGCCGGCAAGCCGCTGGTAGTGGTCAATACCGCCAGCTTCTGCGGCTTCACCCCGCAGTTCAAAGGGCTCGAAGCGCTGTACCAGCGTTACAAGGATCAGGAGTTGGAGGTGTTGGGCGTGCCGTCCGATGACTTCCGCCAGGAATCCGCCGACAGCAAGGAGACGGCCACCGTCTGCTACGTCAACTACGGCGTGACCTTCGCCATGACCGAGCCGCAGCCGGTTTCCGGTGCCAATGCCATCCCGTTGTTCAAGGGTCTGGCCGAGCAGAGTCGGCAGCCGCGCTGGAACTTCTTCAAGTACGTGGTCGACCGTCAGGGCAAGGTGGTGGCGAGTTTCTCCAGCCTGACCAAGCCGGATGATCCCGAGCTGATTGCAGCGGTGGAAAAGGCGATCGCTTCGCAGCCCTGAGAGCCTGTTCAAAGTCTGCTGAGTAAAAACAGGCTGGAGCACCAGTCAGCGCTGCAGCAGCTCGATGCCAGGTTCGTCAGGCAGGCGCAGGTCGAGCAGGATCAGGTCGTAGCCATGCTGGCGTAGACACTGCTCCGCGTCTGCAGCGCTGTGCGCGGTGTGGATCTGCAGGTTCTGGCTCAGTGGCGACAAGGCCAGGGAAAGGCCGTCGAGGAAGATGCGGTGGTCGTCGACCAGCAGCAGGCGAAGATTGTCGGGCAGGATGGTGCAGCGGGCAGTCATGACGTTCTCACGCGGCTTTTATTGTTGTTCTGCCGCGTGAGTCTGGCCAATGCCGCGCCTCGATTAGAAGCGGTAGCTGAGTGAAGCCCCCAGGCCGTGAGCGCTGTTCTTGTAGCGCGCACGGTAGGTGCCACGGGTAGCGCTGACGTGGTTCACGTCCACCGACTCTTCCTGCAGGTAGGAGTAGGCCACGTCGATGGTCATGTCCTGGTTGGGGCTCCAGCCGGCGCCGACGCTGAAGATGGTGCGGTCACCGGAGGGCACGCGCGGCGAGCGGTCGACGTTGTTGGTCGGCGATTGGTCGATGGCGATACCGGTGCGCAGCGTCCACTGCGGGCTGACCTTGTACGCCAGACCGAGCGCATGGGCCCAGGTGTCGTGCCAGTTCTGCTC